>JAICWZ010000318.1 GCA_025966355.1 Thermomicrobiaceae bacterium | reverse complement strand
TTGGCGCCGTTGATCCAGCTGGCGCGCTCGGAGAGCACGAAGGTGACGACGTTCGCGATCTCTTCGGCCGTTGCCAGGCGTCCCCAGGGGAATTCGTTCTGCTCGAACTCGCCGAAAATGTCCGGATTCTGGCTGCGGAAGCGTTCCCAGCCCCCACCGGGGAAGAGGGTCGAACCGGGGCTGACGGTGTTGACGCGAATCCGTTGCGGTGCCAGCTCCCAGGCGAGCGAGCCGGAGAGGAAGATCTCGGCGGCTTTGGCGGTGCCGTACTGTGAGCGTGGTCCCGGTCGCCAGCCGGAGATCGAGGCGATCGTCACGACGCTGCCGCCGCCGCGCTGCTCCATCGAGGGTGCTACGGCGTGGATGGCCCGCACCGCATGAAAGAGATTAATCTCGAACGTCTTGATCCAATCGGTAACGGTCAGCGTGCGGAACGTCTTGCCCGAGGTGCCGCCGACATTGGCAACCAGCAGATCGACGCCGCCGAGTGCGGCAATGCTCTCGTCAACGAAGCGTTCGACCTCGCCTGGCGCCGTCACATCGGCCGCGACGCCATGCGCCCGTACGCCGAGCGCGGCCAACTCTTCGACCGTCTTCTCGACACCGTCAGCGCCACGACCACAGATGGCGACCGCGCAGCCCTCGGCGGCCAGTGTCAGCGCCGTCGCCCGGCCGATGCCGCGACTCCCGCCGGTGATTAACGCGACCTTGCCCTTCAGTCCGAGATCCATCTCCCACCCCTGTTCTGATGCGGTAGAGCCGCCGTCGTCTTCGATTGGTCCTGTGACGCGATCATAGCACCGGAGGTGCTGGCGATGACCACGTTCGGGAACCATCGTAATGATTTTCGCATGCGGGCCATGAAATGGGCCTCACAACACCCAAACCGTGTGACAATATGGCCGGGAGACAACTGCAAATTGATGGGAGGCAGGAACGCGATGGAACGGGATGAGATCTGCTTCATGGATGCGGTCGAGTTGGCCGCGCGCATTCGGGACAGGGAACTATCGGCACGTGAGGTGATGGCGGCGCATCTGGATCAGATCGCACGGGTCAATCCAAAGGTGAACGCGATCATTACGCGGATTACAGACGATGAGGCGCTGGCGCTGGCCGATGCCGCCGATCGCAAGCTGGCGAGCGGCGCTGAAGTCGGGCCGCTGCACGGGCTACCGGTCGCGCACAAGGACCTGGCCCCGACCAAGGGGATGCGCACGACGCAGGGATCGCCGCTGCACGCTAACGACATACCGGAGGTCGATGCGCTGATCGTCGAACGCTTGAAGGCGGGCGGCGCGTTGACGATCGGCAAGACGAATGTGCCGGAGTTCGGTGCCGGTTCGCAGACGTTCAATCCGATCTTCGGTGCCACGCTCAATCCGTACGACACGAGCAAGACGTGCGGCGGCAGCAGCGGCGGCGCGGCCGTGTCGCTCGCCTGTGGCATGGTGCCGATCGCGGATGGCAGCGACCTGGGTGGATCGTTGCGTAATCCGGGTAATTTCAACAACGTCGTCGGCTTCCGCGTTTCGCCGGGACGCGTGCCGAACTGGCCATCGAGCCTTCCCTGGTGGCCACTCAGCGTCGTCGGACCGATGGCGCGGTCGGTGCGCGACGTTGCGTTGATGCTTACCGCCATCGCCGGGCCGGATCGACGCTCGCCGATCGCCATCGAGCAGCCGGCAAGTCTGTTCGCTTCACCCCTGGAGCGCGATTTCAAGGGTGTCCGCGTCGCCTGGAGCCCTGACCTGGGCGGCCTGCCGGTCGATCCGCGCGTGACTGCGGTGCTCGAAAGCCAGCGGCACGTCTTTGCCGATCTTGGCTGCGACGTGGTCGAGGCGACGCCTGATTTCACCGATGCCGAGGAGATCTTCCAGACGCTTCGCGCCTGGAGCTTCGCTCAGGCACACGAATCCGATCTCCGCGATCATCGTGATCAATTGAAAGACACGGTCATCTGGAACACGGAACAGGGGATCGGTCTGAGCGGACTGGATGTCAGCCAGGCGGAGATGAAGCGCGGCCAGCTTTACGCGCGCATGATGGAATTCATGGACACCCACGAATATCTGCTCTGCCCGGTCAATCAGGTGCCGCCGTTCGACGTGTCGAAGCCGTATCCAACCGAGATCAATGGCATCGAACTGGACAACTACATCGCCTGGATGCGCTCGTGCTACTACATCACCGTCACCGGCCTGCCCGCCATCTCGGTCCCGTGTGGCTTCACACCGGAAGGGTTGCCGGTCGGCATCCAGATCGTCGGGCGGCATCACAACGACTTCGGCGTGCTGCAACTCGCGTACGTCTTCGAGCAGACGACGCAGGTTGGGAAACGACGACCGCCGGTCGTGGAGTAGCGGCACGTTCTGGGCCAATTCGGCTATGACTGCGCGTTCCAGCGTGACGTACATTTCGGTTGTCTATCGGAGAGTCCGTATGGCGTCAGCGTTCGATGCTGGTGGGTTGGTCGAATGCGGCGCGAGCATAACCAGAATAGAGGGGTGACGTGGAGCAGAGGGAGCGAGCGTTTCGACCATTGAGCGTTTCGGATCTGATCGACGAGACGTTTCGCATCTTCCGGCGCCATTTCCTCCTCTTCGTCAAGATCGGCGCGGTGTTGATGATCCCGGTCGGTCTGATCGAGATCATCCAACAGGTCGCGGTGCAGCAACACGCCGGTGATCTCGGGTTCAACCTGCTCACCTCAGGTGTTGTTGCCCTCGTGCGCGCTATCGTCTATCTCGCCGTGCTCTCGGCGATCATCTACACGATGTCCGAAATCCGGATGGGGTGCGTGCCGACGGTCGGCGACGCCTACAACGAGGGGATGGAGCATTTCCTCTCGATGCTCTGGATTTCGATCATCTACTGGGTCGTTCTTGTGTTGCTCTCGGTCACGATCATCGGGATTCCGGTCGCCATCTATCTCGGTATCTGCTGGCTCTTTGGCCTGCACGTCGCGGTGATCGAGGGCAAGACCGGCAGGTCGACGCTTTCGCGCAGCAAGGCGCTGGTCAAGGGGCACTGGTGGCGCGTGCTCGGCATCTCGATTCTCGTCTCGATCATCGTCGGCATCGTCAGCGCCATCTTCTCGGCGCCGAACACGATCCTCGGTGTCATGGTGGCGTTCGGGCGCGACGGCGAAGCGTTTCGCGCGATCGGCGCATCGATCGGCGTGATCTTCAGCACAGCTGGCACGATCATCACCGGGCCGATTATCTACATCGCCTCCGTCCTGCTCTACTTCGATCTGCGGGCGCGCAAGGAAGGGCTCGATCTGGAGATGGCGGCAATGCAGACCGAGGCGGTGGCACGCTCCGCCTATCCCCAATTGTGAGATGCCCTCTCCCCGTCATCCTGAGCCGCCGCGAAGGATCTCTTCTTCCCGTGTC
>JAICWZ010000023.1 GCA_025966355.1 Thermomicrobiaceae bacterium | reverse complement strand
GGCTCAAAGAGCTGCTGAAACAGGGGCCGGTGAGGGCGCGCATGACGACCGAGGTCGATACTGGCTGGCGGCCGTTGCCGACGTTGGTGGCCACGATCGAAGCGACCGAGCCGACCGATGAGTACGTGATGTTCAGCGGGCATGTCGATTCGTGGTACTACGGCGCGATGGATAACGGCAGTGCCAATGCCTCGATGATGGAGGTTGGTCGCATCATCAATCACCACCGCGATGCGATCAAGCGCTCGCTCAAGCTGGCGTTCGGGTCGGGACATTCCCACGCCCGCTACGGCACCTCGACCTGGTATGCCGATGAGTTCTGGTTCGATCTTCATGATCACTGCGTGGCGAACGTCAACATCGACGGCCCGGGCGCCATCAACGCGACGGTCCTGAACGAAGCGCCGACGATGGCCGAATCGCACGGTCTGGCGCGCGATGTGATCGAGGCGCTGACCGATCAGGATCTGGAGTACCGGCGGATCGGCCGCCTTGGTGATCAGTCGTTCTGGGGCGTTGGGATTCCATCGTTCTTCTGTGGGCTCTCCTCGCAGGCTCCAGCCGAGGAGGCGCAGGCCGACTTCAGCGCCGGATTCTCCGGTGGCCGCCCTCGTCGCGGTGGCACCGCCTGGTGGTGGCACACACCGGATGACACGCTGGATAAGATCGAACCGTCGTACCTGGCGCGCGATGCCCAGATTCTGCTGGCCGTCGTCTACCGGCTCGCGTCGGACCAGATTCTGCCCTTCGATCAATCGCACGCGGCGCAGGAGATTCGCGATGCGCTCGGTGAGATCGTGGAGAGCGCCAATGGTGTGTTCGATCTGGGCGACGTCGTCGCTGACGCGGATGCGCTGGTGGAGGCGACGAAGCGTTTCCAGGCGCGTTGCGGCCAGCCCGCGACCGACGCGCAAGCCGCCGTTCTGAACCGGTGCCAGATGGCGCTGAGCCGCCTGCTCATTCCGATCAACTACACCCAGAGTGGCCCGTACGAGCAGGATCTGGCGCTCGGCTCCAAACCGGTTCCGAGCCTGCGCCCGGTCGCCCAGCTGGCGACGTTGTCCGACGACGAGCGGAATCCGCTGCGTATCAAGCTGATGCGCGAGCGCAACCGCGTGCGTGACGCCCTGCGTCAGGCAACCGCCGCCGTCGATGAAGCGCTCGCGGCGTCCTAAAACAGCATCTTCGACTGACGCCGGACGATCGTGTTTCGTAGGATTGCACGATCGTCCGGCGTTTCTCGTGCCGGGCATTGTTGGGGGAGCGGGAGCGACATGACCGTTGAACCGGCTGAAACGATCATCATCCGCCATGCGTGCGACGGAGAGCATGTCGGATTGACGGAGTTGGTGATGCGTTCGGTGCAGTGCACGTGGGGCTATCCCGACGAATTCATGAACTGGAACCCTGAAGATATTACGATTGAACCAGAGCACATCACCGAGATGATCACCAACGTGTTGGAAGTTGATGGCCGCCTGGCCGGCGTCTATGTCCTGCGAGGTGAGGCGCCGGAGATGGAGTTGTCGCGCATGATGATCGCGCCGGAGAAGACTCGCCTCGGACTCGGCCGGCTCCTCTGGAATCATATGGTGGAAACCGCTCGGCAACATGGTGTACGTGAACTGACGATCGATAGTGATCCGAACGCCGAGGGGTTTTATCAGCGAATGGGCGCCGTCACGATCGGTGCGCATGACTGGTCTCCGCCAATGATGCCGGGTTGGCACGTGAAAATCATGAAATATCAGATCCGCTAGCGTCTACCGCCCCATCCAAACGACCGGCTCCTCCGTACTTTCCCCGTACAGCCAGCACGCCACTGACGCTTGAGCCGTCTGGCGCGCCGATAACGAGTCGAGACATCGACGTCCAAAGCATTGGATTATCGATGAGACGTTCTCATGACGCGCAACCGAGCGTCCAAACGCGGACGATCGTTGCCGACTCACCATTCGTGACGCACGTACGAGGACGCCAAGCCGCAATCGGTCGAAGGCCCGCCATGCCCACCGCCGTCCTCGAAACGGATCGGCTCGCGTTGGCGCTTGCAAACCGAACACCATCGAGGTATCCGGCGCGCTATCGCTACGCGAAGCGATCGCTCGATCTGATCGTCGCCGCGCTCGGACTGATCGTGTGCGCGCCGGTCATCACGCTGCTGGCGCTCCTCATTCGTCTCGATTCGGCGGGACCGGCGTTTTTCGTGCAAACCCGGGTTGGTCAAAACGGGACGCTCTTCCGCATCTATAAGCTGCGGACGATGCGTGGGCCCGAGCCGACCGGGATCGTCGATCACCGAGACGATGAAGCCCGCGTGACGCGCGTTGGCCGCTACCTGCGACGCTGGAGTCTGGACGAATTGCCCCAGTTGGTCAATGTCGTTCGCGGTGATATGAGCCTGGTTGGTCCACGGCCCGAACGGCCGGACATCGTGCTGGCGCGCTATGAAGCGTGGCAGTACGCCCGATTCGACGTACCGCAGGGCTTGACCGGCTGGTGGCAGATCACCGATCGCGGGCATACCCGACTCTGCGACGATACGGGGAACGACCTGGTCTACCTCGATCGAGCGTCGTTCTGGTTTGACCTGATGATCCTCGCCCGCACCATTCCGGCGGTCATCCGGCAGGCAGGACTGCTGTGAGCACCGTCGAGACGAGCCGCGTACGAACGGTCGCGAGCGCGACCGGACACACGGGTCAGCGTCTGATTCTTGGCACGCGCGTCGACGTGACGACATACGACGACGCGGTCGAACGAATCGCGGTTTGGACGAACGAGCGGCGTGGTCGCGTGGTTTGTGTGTGTTCGGTCCATCCAGTCATGGTCGCCTCCGACGACCCTACTTTCCATGCGGCCATGAGGGCGGCCGATCTCGTGACGCCGGATGGGATGCCGCTCGTCTGGGCGCTCCGACTGCTCGGCGCTCCAGCGGCGACACGCGTCTATGGCCCCGATCTGACGCTGGCGGTGTGCGCGTGGGCGGCCGCGAACGGTGTCGCGATCGGCTTCTATGGGTCGACGCCGATCGTAGTTGAGCGGCTAGTCGACAATCTGAAGCGCCAGTTTCCGGAGCTACTCGTCGGCTATAAACACTGCCCGCCGTTCCGTGCTTTGACCGAGGACGAGCGTGACGAAGATATTCAAACAATCCGTGAATCGGGCGTGCGGGTGCTCTTTGTCGGACTTGGCTGCCCGAAGCAGGAACGCTGGATGGCGGAGCGGCGCGATGAGCTCGACGTGGTCATGCTCGGCGTCGGCGCGGCGTTTGACTATCTCGCCGGCACACTGCCGCGACCGCCGGCCTGGATGCAGCGGACCGGACTCGAATGGTTCTTTCGCCTGCTGATCGAACCGCGTCGCCTCTGGCGTCGCTATCTGCGCAACAACCCACGCTTTCTCATTCGATTCGCCCGGCAATATCTCGCCTATCGTCTGGATGGAAGGGGCTGATGGCCAAACGGATTCTCGTGACCGGCGCCGGTGGATTCATCGGTCATCATCTGGTATCCGCGCTGGAGCAGGCCGGTCATAACGTACGTGGAGTCGATCTCAAGCGGCCGGAGTTTGCCGAGACTGCGGCTGAAGAATTCGAGTTGTTCGATCTGCGTGATCCTGCTGCCTGTCGCGCGAGCGTCGAGGGGATCGACGAGGTCTATCACCTGGCGGCCGACATGGGTGGCATCGGGTACATCACGACGAATCACGCTCGGATCGCCTACAACAATACGCTGATCGATCTGAACATGCTCAACGCGGCGGCTGAAGCGAGTGTCGGACGCTTTCTATACACCTCGTCGGCCTGCGTTTATCCCGCCTATCGCCAGACCGACGCGAACGTCGAACCGCTGCGCGAGGAGCACGCCTATCCGGCCGATCCGGACCAGGCGTATGGCTGGGAGAAGCTCTACACCGAACAACTCTGCGCGCACTATCTCGCTGATCTCGGTCTGGAGACGCGCGTGGTGCGCCTGCACAACGTCTACGGGCCGCTCGGTACGTATGACGGCGGACGCGAGAAGGCGCCGGCCGCCATTTGCCGCAAGGTGGCGCTGGCGAAAGATGGCGACGAGATCGAGATCTGGGGCGATGGCGAGCAGACACGTTCGTTCATGTACGTTGACGATTGCGTCGAAGGTCTGCAACGCGTGATGCGGTCGAACTTCGCTCAGCCGATCAATCTCGGAACTTCACGCCTGATCACGATCAATGAACTGGTCGATCTCGTGGCGGCGATCGCCGGAAAGCGTCTTTGCAAACGGCACAATCTTTCCGGTCCCCAGGGCGTGCGCGGTCGCAATAGCGATAACACGCGACTGCGTGCTGTTCTCGGCTGGGAGCCGGGTATTTCGCTCGAAGCAGGGCTCACGGAGACATATCGCTGGATTCACGCGGAGCTGGCGGTCGGAGCCGGTACGCGCGTTCGTGTGTGAGCCAGAGTTGGGCGATGATTCGCCGCGTCGTTGCGCCATCGAGTATCTGGGCGCTGACCGATCAGGCGCTGGTCAGCCTGGGTGGGGTAGCGACGAGCATCATTCTGGCGCGATCGCTTCCGCCGGGCATATTCGGCGTCTATGTTCTGCTCTTCGGTGCGATGCTCCTGCTCAACACCGTGCACGCTTCGCTCGTCGTCTACCCGCTCTCGATCCATGGAGCGCGCGCCACGCCGAAGCAGATGCCACAGCTGACCGGCGCGTTTCTCGCGCTTGCCCTTCTTTTTGCCGGGCCGCTCGCCCTGTCGCTTGGCGTGATGACGGTCGTGCTTGCGTCGTGGCAGGTCGTTCCCTGGGCAATCCTCGCGCTTCTCGTCTGGCAGGGACAGGAGACGACGCGGCGTGCGCTCTTCGCCAATCTGCGGCTGCGCGCGGCGATTCCAGGAGACCTCGTTGCCTACCTCGGGCAGGCGGCGCTTATCCTGCTGCTCGCTCAACGCGGCAATCTGACGCTGCGCACGGTGTTTATGGCGATGAGCGTCACCTCGCTCGCCGGTCTGGTGCTGCAATTGGCCCGAGTTCGTCCTCGGCTGGAGTTGCGCGGGTCTATTGCCTCGCTGGCACGCGTGGCGCTGAACGACGGCCGCTGGGTCTTGCCCTCGAACCTGCTCGGCTCGTTCATCATGCAGGGTTTACTCTGGATGCTGGCGCTGATCGAGCACGCACGCGGAGCGGCCGACCTGCAAGCAGTCATCACGATTGTCGGCGTCGCGAACCCGATCATGTTCGGCCTGGGCAATCTGCTTACGCCGGTGATGGCGCGCGCCCAGAAGTCGTTTTCGCCGGCGGAGGGACGGCGGAAGTTCGCGTCGGCGTTTGGCCTGGGCGGGCTGCTCCTTCTGCCATACATGCTGCTTCTCTGGATCGTGCCCGGCCATCTCTTGGCGCTCGTGTACGGCGCCTCTTCACCGTACACCGGACTGACGATGCCATTGCGGCTGCTGGCGCTGGCCTATCTACTGGTATACATGGCGCATGTCGCCAACGCGGCGCTCTTCGGGCTGGAACGCCTCCACGCGGCGCTGATCGTGCAGATCGCCGGAAGCGCGACGCTCATCGCAGCCGGTGGTCTCCTGACGCTCACCTGGGGAGTTACCGGCGCGGCGCTGGCCACGCTGCTGGTGCATCTGGTGCGAACCACGCTCAGTTTGCGCGCACTCCGCCAGGCGCTTCTGCCAAACGAGCAGCGCCTTGCATCACTGGTCAAGCTCGCCTGATCCGGTCGCAAACCAAATCCCGGCTCCTCCCGTAATGCCGACAGATTGCTCCGTCAGTCGCGCAGGGAACGGTTGTCTATGAGCGGAGCGGCTCCCGACATCGCGCGCGCCCTCTTCTGGTCGCTGGCGATCGCCATCCTCTTTCTCCCGAAACGCTGGGCGTTGCTCGCCTATCTGGTGATTATCCAGGTCGATGTTTCGGGACCAGGCTGGGCATCGCCAAGCGCCGTGGGGCTTGAAAACGGGATCAAGGTTGGACTGCTCCCACTGATCCTGCTGCTGCGAACGTTTTCGTTCTCGCTAGTGCTGCAGTGGACGCGCCCGTTGCGCCTCTGGCTGCTCTTCACCGGTTACGTCGCGATCGCCGGGTTCTGGAGCCCGTATCACCTCTCCGCGCTCAAGATGGTCGCCTACCTGCTCGGATACGCGCTCGTCTTTCTTCTCTTCACCCAGGCGTGGAAGCAGGGATTGCTCGACACGCGCATGATCGTTGCGGCGCTCTGGCTGTCGCTGCTGCTGGCTGTCGTGCAGACGTACCTGCTCGGCAACGCCTTCGGTTCGCCACCCAAACTGATCATCGAGCAGGCGCGCTTTACGACGTTCGCGCCACCACAGAGCTATGCCGCGTTCCTGCTCTGTTGCGGCGTGTTGCTGCTCTTCGCGCGGCGCGGGCCAGCGATACCCTACCAGCGCCTGGTGCTCGCGTTGAGCGGTGGCGCCGTCGTTGCCGGCCTGTTGCTCGTTGGAAGTCGATATGTCGCGATTGGCGGACTGGTCCTGCTCGTCGTGGCCGTCGTTGCGCGTCTCGAGCCGCAGTGGAACCGGGCGACACTACGGCCGGCGGTGCTAGTCAAGCCGATCCTTCTCGTGCTGGCGACGAGCGTCGTGCTGACCGGCGGTGCGGCGGTGCTCGCGCCGCACAATCGCATCTTCGCCCTGCGTGGCCTTGTGTCGAACGGTCGATTTAACCCGAATGCCATCGGCACATTCGAGTGGCGGCTCGAGGCGTACCGCACGGCGCTGGATCGGATCGAGTCGCGCGGTCTGCTCGCCAACGTCTTCGGCTCGGGGACGAGCAGCGGCGCCGACGTCATTCTTGAATTCAATCCAACCGCGTTCCCGGCGAATACGATCGACCCGAATCGATCGATGCACAACGAATTTCTGCGGGCGTTTTACGAATGGGGCGTCATCGGCAGCGTGCTCTTCCTGACGTTCCTTGCGACCGTCTTGATCGGTGTCGTGCGACAAACACGACGCCGTGGTTGGCAAACGACCTGGGCATTCTGGGGACTGCTCCCGGCGTTATTGCTCGGGCTTCTGCTCGAAAACGTCCTGGCCGGATCCGGCACCCCGGTCGGGACCGGCTTCGCGTTGGTCTTCGCGTATGTCGCCGTCGCGCCTGCGCTGATCGTTGAAGAAACCGAGGCCGCACTTGCGCGTGCTCCTGGCGCACAACTTCTACCAGCAACCGGGCGGTGAGGACGTCAGTTTCGCGGCCGAGGCCGCACTTCTGCGCCAGCACGGCCATGACATCGTGAGCTACACCCGTCACAATGCCGAGATCGACGCCATGCGGTCACTGTCGCTCGCAAGCACGACGCTCTGGAACCGCGCTGCCGTTCATGAAGTGAGCGCGCTCATCGCTCGAGCGCAACCGGAGATTGTGCATTTGCACAATACGTTTCCGCTTCTCTCTCCAGCGATCGCTGGAGCAGCCCGGCGTGCTGGCGTGCCGGTCGTGCAGACGCTGCACAATTACCGGCTGATCTGCCCGAAGGCACAGCTATTCCGTGATGGTCAGGTGTGTGAGCAGTGCGTCGATCGCGCCCTCGCGTGGCCCGCGATTCGACACGCGTGTTACCGCGGCGATCGACGCGCGACGAGCGTCGTGGTCGCCCTCAACGCGCTGCAACGCACATTGCCGGGCGTCGCGCGGGCGGTCGATCGCTTCATCGTCCTCACGAACGACGCTCGCGATCGGCTCATCGCCGGTGGGCTTCCGGCCGAAAAGCTGGTCGTGAAGCCGAATTTTTTGCCGAGCGATCCGGGCATAGGGCGCGGTGCGGGCGGTTACGCGCTCTTTGCCGGGCGGTTGTCGCCCGAGAAAGGCGTCCGCACGTTGCTCGATGCCTGGGCGAAGCTGCCGGTGCGGCTGCCGCTCAAGATCGCGGGCGACGGCCCGCTCGCGGCTGAGGTGCGACAGGCTGCTGATCACGATGAGCGAATTGAAGCGCTCGGCTGGCGAGGTCACGACGAGGTCTTGACGCTCCTCAAGGATGCCGCATTTCTCGTTTTTCCATCGCTGTGGTATGAGGGACTGCCGCACACGATCATCGAATCGTACGCGGTCGGGACCCCGGTCGTCGCGTCGCGCCTCGGTGCCATACGCGAACTGGTTCGTGACGGGGAGACTGGCCTGCATTTCGCGCCGGACGATGCGACCGATCTCGCCGAGCGGATTGGCTGGCTGCTGGAGCATCCGGTTGAGCGGGGATTCATGCGGAGCAGAGCGCGAGGCGAATATGAAGAGCGTTACACGGCAGAGCGCAACTACGGCCTGCTCATGAATATCTACCGAGGCGTTCTCGACGAGCGAGGTGCGATCACGGCTGGCAGAGCGCGTCAGGCGCGATGATCTGATCGCGCGTCAAGCTGGCGCTCAAACTGCCGTGGCACGTTGGGAGATCGACCTGAACGGCGGCCGTGCTCAGCCCGGGCTGGCGACGAAGCAGAAATGCCGAATCAGCCGGCATCGAGAACGTGACGGTCAACTGTTTCGACTCGGTTGGTTCGACCGCGATAACGTAGCTGCCGCCATTCGGCGCGGCCGGATCGGGCTGTCGCGGCAGACTGGCGGCAAGCCAGGTGAACTCGGGCGGGAGCGCGACCTGTATCCACCACATCTGCAGGCTCGAATAGAGCGGGTCATCGAAAAGTGGCCCGGTGTTATCGACATTGATGGTGAGCGAAACGGCGCGCCGCCCGCTCACGGCTGGCCCAATCTCAAAGTCCATAGACGGATGCATGTTCTCACTTGTCTTCTGCAGCGCCACGTTCGCGAAGGTGATCGCGACAGCCGGTGTCGCTGGGTCGGGATTGAGACTGCCGGTCCAGTGCCGCTCATTGAGAAATGCCTGTAAGTTTGGATCGGCGGAGTACGCCTGGATATCGCGGATGTCGGCTGAGCGCTTGAGCAGTTTGACGGCTTCGATCATCTGTCCGCGATCGGCATGCTTCAGATTCTCGATGATCGCCTCGCCGATCGTCGCGACCGCCTCCTTGTGGACTTCGCGCGACTTATCCCACGGCCGGATGCCGTCGACGATCAGACGGCGCTGGCGTTCGATCTCATCGTAGACGTTGTCCGCCGTAACGTGGCGCATCTCCCCTTCGATTTCGATATCGAGCGGCCCGGTCACCTGCAACAGATCCTCGACGGTGGCCGGGTCGACCGCGATGACGCCATTGATCGGCGGCCAGTCGGTCTCGGCATACATCGACATAATCGTCGATCCAGCCATTGGGAAATCGGCGTACCAGCCGGCATCGTGCAGCAGAAAGCCGTCCTGCGGGAAGTAGTGATCGATTGGCCACGGTTCAGGGCGTTTCGTCCTGCGCTGCGCGATGTATGCGTTCGTCAGCGTATGACCGTCGAAAATCGAATAGGAGACGAGTTGCCCGCGATCGATGGTGACGAGTCCCATCGTGCCGGGGAAGCCGCCGCTCGGCCGTAATTCGGCCGGGTTTTGCAGGAGCACCAGGTAGCGCGCCGGTTTGTCAGACCCCAGGCCCGCCATGAGCGCGTTCACGTCGACCCGAATCCCGCGGCTTCCGCCCGCTGCGTTGAAACGATCGAGTGCGTTGTTGAGATCGGTGACATCGGCCCGCAACCCGGACGGCAGTACGCTCATATTGATGCCCCGGCTGATTCGATCGGCAGCATCGACCTCGTTGAGGATTCGGTCGATCGCCGGCTGGTTGCGACTGAGCAGATCAATCCAGGTTGGTTGCGTTTGCGCTGAAGAAGCGTTCACGCCGGTCGCCTGATAGGCGTTCAGGACCGCACTGCCCAATGCCGCACCCTGTTCACCGGCGCTGGAGAGATTGAGACCAACCTGAATGAGGCGGCGCGCGGCGACGTATCGCTCGCCGACCCAGGGCAGGTGCGCGACGAGCTGCCTTTGACCATAGGGGAGAGCGGTGAGTTGATTGAGTCGTTGCAGACGGCCATGCAGATCGTCGGCGCGTTCGGCGGTGGTGTCGAGTTCCGACGGCGAGGTTGTTGAGGGACTCTGCTGGCTCAGTTGTCGAAGCGCGCGCACGTCGGATCGCGCGGCCGCGACGGCCGCCATTATTAGAGAGATGCGCACGACGGTCAGGGCGAGCGCGAGAATGCCTACGATGAAGAGGAGTCGCCGAAGGCGCGGGGCATTGGTCGCGGCGTGAACGATTTCGCTGCGAGCTTCGCGTTCGTTGGTCGTGGTTGACCTCGATGCGGTCCGTTCGGACCGGGTCATTGCCTCGTCCTCGCGCGTTGCGATCCCCAACCCGGAATCGCTGTTGCCGCTCGCTAACAGTACGGGTTGCGCGTTGAGCCGGATTGTTCGAGCCGCCATCCTCTGATGTGTCCCGCTCGTAACAACTGCATGAGAAGGTTGGACGGCGAATTGCAGGGAACAGAGCGCTGCGCGACTCGTGAAATCGCGAGCCGGTTTGTCCGGCTCGTCCGTGATTCCGCCGACCCGGCAACCCGAGGCTGGTTCGTCATGTCGGCCGGCAGTATGGCGCGATTGGCGATCGGCCTGATCGCCAGCGTCATCGTGGCCCGGTCGTTCGGTCCATCCAATCTCGGCATCTATGCGACGCTGGCTGCGATCGCGGCGACGACCGGTGCCGTCTGCGAGTTCGGACTGACCGAATCCGCCGTGCGCCGCATCGCATCCAACTGGCCGCAGTCTCCGGAAGCTGCTCGGGCCACCGCCAACAGCTACCTCTGGCTGCGTCTCGGCGCTTCGAGCATCGTCGTCGTGGTGTTCCTGCTTCTGCTGCCGCTGATATCCACGTTCGACATTCAGATTCCGCAGGCTGACCTGGTCGTGCTGGCGTTGATCGGCGTCGTCGCCACCGGTCTCTGCGGTGCCACCAACGGCATTCTCCAAGCGACCGGGCGCTTCGGACGACTGTCGCTGGTGTTGATTGCGAACGCCGTCTTGACCGCCGTCGGGGCGATCGTGTTGCGTCTCGCGGGGATATTGACGCTCACCACGGCGTTGATCGTGCTCGGAATCGGGACGTCGCTCGCCTGTTTCGAGGTGGGGCGACGTTTCCTGGCGGTGAGCGTGCCGATTTCATATCCGGGACGGCATAGTCTGCGAACCGAAGGGCGGGCGCTTTTCGGTTTCGGCGTCTGGCTCT
>JAICWZ010000209.1 GCA_025966355.1 Thermomicrobiaceae bacterium | reverse complement strand
TGCGCGATACCCGCATTGTCTCGGCACGCTCCGACGTCATCTCGTTCGCGACCGGCATCCCGACGCCGGATCTCTATCCGATCGAGACGATCCGCGATCTGCTCGACGGCGCCCTGCATGATGCCGGGCACTTGCTCCTGCAATACTGCCCGACCGAAGGCTATCCGCCTCTGCGGGCCGCGCTGGCGACGCGCATGGGCGATGAGCAGCGCATCGTCGATCCAGGTGACGTGCTGGTCGTGGCTGGATCACAGCAGGGTCTCTACCTGCTGGCGCGCACGATGATCGAGCCGGGTGATCTGGTCGCGATCGAATCGCCGACCTATCTCGGCGCGTTGCAGGTCTTCCGGGCCGCCGGGGCGCGCCTGCTGCCAATCCCGGTCGATGCCGATGGCATGCGCGTCGGCCTGCTCGAAGACCTCATCGGTCGTCGTCGTCCAAAGCTGATCTATACCTTGCCAACCTTCCAGAACCCGACCGGTTCGAGCATGAGCTTCGATCGCCGCCAGCGACTGCTGGCGCTCTCGGCGCGCTATCAGGTGCCGATTATCGAGGACGATCCGTACGGTGCGTTGCGCTACGAGGGACGTCCGTTGCCGTCGCTGCACTCGCTCGACCGGCACGGCAGCGTCATCTACCTCAGCACCGTCTCGAAAATGCTTTTCCCCGGCTTCCGCATCGGCTGGATCACCGCCCCGCGGCCGGTGATCGAACGGCTGACGCAGATGAAGCAGATTGTCGATCTGGATACCAACCCGCTGGCGCAGTGGGCCGTCTGGGCCTTCCTCGAACGCGGCCTGATCGGACCACACCTCGAACGACTGCGCCGGATCTACCCCGCGCGCCGGGATCGAATGATCGCGGCGCTGGAACGCCATGTTGGCGAGACCATGAGTTGGAGCCGGCCGGCCGGCGGCTTCTACCTCTGGTGCCGTTTGCGCGACGGGCTCCGTTCGCGCGATCTGCTGGCCGAAGCGGCGCGCGAGGGCGTCGCGATCGCGCCGGGCGAATCGTTTTACCCCGACGGAGAGGGGGAATCGACCTTACGACTCAACTTCACGTTGCCGAGCGAGGATGAGATTGACGAGGGCGTTGACAGGCTGGCGCGTGCGCTCGACACGCTGCGCGCTGCGCGCGGTGGAGTGTCGATTCGTATCGAGGCGCCGGTAACGCCGATTGTGTAACCGAACGAAAGGGATCTATTCGATGGAAAAGTCTACCTGGACGACCAAAGCCGGCCTGGCGCAGATGCTCAAGGGCGGCGTGATCATGGATGTCGTGACGCCGGAACAGGCGAGGATCGCCGAAGAGGCAGGTGCCTGCGCGGTCATGGCGCTGGAGCGCGTGCCGTCCGACATCCGCCGCGACGGCGGCGTGGCGCGCATGAGCGACCCCGATCTGATCATCGGGATTAAAGAGGCGGTCACGATTCCGGTGATGGCGAAGGCGCGCATCGGCCACTTCGTCGAGGCGCAAATTCTGGAAGCGATCGGCGTCGACTATATCGATGAAAGCGAAGTGCTGACACCGGCCGACGATCGGTATCACATCGAGAAGCAGCAGTTCCAGGTGCCGTTCGTCTGTGGTGCGCGCAATCTTGGCGAGGCGCTGCGGCGCATCGGTGAAGGCGCCGCGATGATCCGCAGCAAGGGCGAGGCGGGCACCGGCAATATCGTCGAAGCGGTGCGCCATCTGCGCGAGATTCTCGGCGGTATCAAGCGGCTGCAGAGCCTTCCGCGCGAAGAGTTGATGTCCGAAGCGCGTGATCTTGGCGCTCCCTACGAACTGGTGCTCGAAGTGGCCGAGACAGGCAAGCTGCCGGTCGTCCTCTTCTGCGCCGGTGGCATCGCCACCCCGGCCGACGCGGCGCTCGTGATGCAGCTCGGCGCCGAAGGGAACTTCGTCGGCTCGGGCATCTTCAAGTCGGAGAATCCGCTGGAGCGTGGCAAGGCGATCGTCGAGGCGACAACGCACTTCCGCGACGCGAAGATCCTGGCCGAGGTGAGCCGTGGACTCGGTGAGCCGATGCGTGGCCTCGAACTGACCGAGATTCCGCAGGAGCAACTCCTGGCCACACGCGGCTGGTAAGTCGATCGAAACGGTCCGGCTCGCGATGAAGAAGCGCGAGCCGGACCAATCTCCAGGCGAACGAGAGGAATCCAGCATGACCGTCATCGGCGTGCTTGCCCTGCAGGGGGCGTTTATCGAACATATCAAAAAGCTCAATCAGATCGGCGTCGACGCGCGCGAGATACGCCTGCCGGAACAGATCGCCGAGCTTGATGGGCTGATTATTCCGGGCGGCGAAAGCACCACCATCGGCAAGCTGATCGATCGCTTCGAACTGCGAGCCCCGATCGTCGAACTGGCGCATTCTGGCCGGCCGCTCTGGGGCACCTGTGCCGGGATGATCCTTCTGGCGCATGCGGTCGATGAGGATACCCGGGCGCGCTCGCAGCCGCTGCTCGATCTGATGGACCTGACGGTGCGACGCAACGCCTTCGGCTCGCAGCTCGACAGCTTCGAGACCGATCTTGATTTTCCGGCCGTGGCGGAGACGCCCATTCACGCCGTCTTTATCCGGGCGCCGATTATTTCGGCGGTTGGGCCGGATGTCGAGGTGCTGTCGCGACTGGAGAACGGCCAGATCGTCGCCGCACGCCAGCGCAACCTGATCGTCACATCGTTCCACCCGGAGCTCACCTCCGACGATCGGCTGCACCGCTGGTTCGCGCGGACGGCTAAGGCGGCAACGGCTGATTTGTTGCCTACAACCGGAGGCGCGAAAATCGCCGGTTAATCCCTTTCCAAATTGTCACAACCTCTGTTAGACTAGTCCGTACGTACACTACGAGTCACGAACAGAGGAGCGACAGATGCTGGAGAGTAATCGGCGCGGTGGATATTCGATCAGCGAAGTGGCACACATTCTCCGGTTCCACCCCGACGCGGTGCAATACTGGCTACGCACCGGCGAGCTGAGCGGGCAACACGACGACCTCTCCGACGAGTGGCGCATCGCCCCGGACGACCTCGTCGCCTTCCTGCGCCAAAACGGCGAGACGCTGCCCTCCGAGCTGGTGGGCTCCCGCTAACGATAATTCCTCCATCCTCGGACGAATTCGCGTAGGGGCGCGATTCATCGCGCCCGGCGCGCCGTGCAGGCGACGCCCGTCCTCCCACGTTCCCCAAGCACCGATGGTGCCATTCACGACTATGTCGTCGAATACACGCCTCGCGCATGCGCGCATCGGCCGGGCGCGATAACTCGGGCCCCTACGCGGAGACGTGGTCGCGCTACCTCGGTTGAAACCCAAGCCGCTGGTTGTGGATGAGCACGCTCTGTAAGAGGCCAAGACAGGCAAGGAGCGTCCAGAGGGAACTGCCGCCGAGGCTGATGAACGGGAGCGGAATGCCGGTCACCGGCATGATGCCGACGTTCATGCCCGCATTCACGAAGGCCTGGAAGAAGACGACCGCGGCGACGCCGATGGCGACCATCTGGCCGAAGTTATCGCGCGCAACGGTCGCGACGTTCAGAATGCGCCAGAGCAGGATGCCGAAGACGAGAAAGAGCGCGATCGCGCCGACGAATCCAAACATCCCCATCGTGTGCGCGAAGATGAAGTCGGTCGTGCGTACACGCAGTAGATCGAGTTGGCTTTGCAGGCTGCCGTGAAGCCCATGACCGATCGGTCCGCCCGCGCCGATGGTGGCCCGTGCCTGGATGATGTTGTAACCGGCACCGAGGTAGTCGTTCTGCGGCTCGAACGAGATGAGCAGGCGCTGGCGCATATAGTCGTGCAAGAGGAAGCGCCAGGCGATCACGCCGATGATTGGCAGCGAAATGATCGTGCCGATGATGTAGATCGGGCGCGTGCGACTCATCAATATCATCGAGAGCCAGATAAAGGCAAAGACACCGGCCGTGCCGAGGTCCGGCTGCTGGTAAACGAGCAGCATCGGCACGAGCACGATGACGCCCGAGAGAACGAAGTTAAGCAGGCTCGCCATCTCATCACCGCGATCGGCGATGAAAGCAGCGAGTGAGATGATGACGCCGAGCTTGGCGATTTCCGACGGCTGCAGCGAAACCGGCCCAATATCGATCCAGCGCGTCGAACCGTTGATCGTCTGTCCGAGCACCATGACCAGTGCCAGTTCGGCCAGCGTGCCGAGATAGATGAGCCAGGCGAGGCTCTTGATGTAACGATAGTCGATCGCGGTCAGAATGAAGAGGATCGGGAGCCCGACCATCACGAAGAAGACCTGGCGTACGACAAGACTGCCGGGTGTGATTGGCCCAGCACCCTCTGCGCTCCAGATCGCGACCAGCCCAAAGCCGATCAGAACGGCGGTCGTGACGAGCATATAGAGATCGATGGTGCCCTCGGCGACGGATCGCTTCCGGATGCCGAGGTTGGTGATCAGCGTCCCCATGCTCAGAGCAGTTCCACCTCGTTGATGTCGATATGAAAGGCGCAGTCGAGGAATTCGGCCGCGCGCCGGCACATCA
>JAICWZ010000424.1 GCA_025966355.1 Thermomicrobiaceae bacterium | reverse complement strand
CTTCCAGTCCTCGAACGCGAGGTGCACCAGCCAGCGCAGCTTCAGCAGCGGCAGATTGTCCGGGTGCTCTTCAGTGCCGCGGTCGATGAGCGGCGCGGCCAGCTTTGCGTTGCCCTCGCGCGCCAGCGCATTCACGACCCGGTCGACGAGCGACTCACTCGTAGAATCGGTCGCGAGAAGCCGGACCCAGACCGGCGCCGCCGCCTCCGAATTGCCCTTGCTGTCGAGCGCCATCGCCAGATCTTCCAGCGCGATCGGATTCGCCGGCGCCACTTTCAGCACCGCCTGCGCGACGGCGACGACACTGTCAGCCGGCGCATCGAGGCGCGCGAGCGTATTCAGCAGGCAGATGCGCGCCGGCACGGCGGCCGGAAAGGCGGCAATGCCGGACGCCGCCGCGGCGACGGCCTCCGCATGCTTGTTCTCGCGCTCCGCGTTCTCGCACAGGCGCAACGGGACGAGCTGCCGCCGCGCCGCAATCGCTTCGCGCGCAAGAGCCTCGGCTGCCTCGTTGACAGTCGCCCCGTCGCCAGTGAGCGGCTGCGACATCCGAAGATCGCGAATCAGCGCGAGATCGGCATCGATGTGCACGTGGTTCGGGCTGCGCGTCACGAGGCCCGTTATGCGTTCGTCCGCGCGGAACTTGCGAGCCATCTCCTTGAGCTCGCCCTCGCTGAGCACCGCGTTCTCCTCGAACCCGGACAGGCGAAGCCAGTCGTCGATGTCACCGCCGGAAATCACGCGGAGCTCGTCGCGCTTGAATCCGGCGCCGACGCGGCTGCGAACGATGTCGCTGACCTTCCCGGCGACAGCACGGTCCGAGCCGCGGAATGCCGGAACGATCAGAACCTGCGTCGTGAACTTCTGCTGCGCGCCGACATGAACGGGCAGAAGCAGGGCGCCGAGCAGCAACAGCGGGGACGGGAGCAATCGCAGCGACATCGCGACGAGGCAGACCTACGGGGTGGGAGCGGATCGGAAGCCGCGGACGACGGCAGGATTAAGATTTACATCTCAAAAATAACGTTTGCTCCAATAAAAGAGTTGAACCGGGCTGGTCGCCGGGCCGTGAGTCCAATTCTTTACAAGTACGGCGAAGCATCCTACGACAAAGGCCCGCATCACGGAGATGCGGGCCTGGGGACGTCGGCTTTCGGACTGACGGTGCGCTATTGGACGACGACCTGGCCGTTCATGGCCTGGCCGTGCACACCACAATGGTATTTGAAGGTGCCGGCAGCGCTGAAGGTGCGCGCGAACGTGCCCTGCGACTGCTCTGGGGACGTGATGCCGCTGCCGTCGTCGAAGATGACGCTATGCGAGATGCACGAAGCGTAGCCACCGTAGCCGCCCCCGGTGGGGTCGCACGCCGGCCAGGTCCATGTGACCGTCGTGCCGACCGGCACCGTCACGGTTCCTGGCGTGAACGTCTGGTCGACCATCGTCACCTGGTTGGTGTTGTTCGTGCCGCCGGTGGTGCCGCCGGTGGTGCCGCCCGTCGTACCGCCTGGCCCCGTGCTGTTGCCGGCCGCCCCGCTGCCGCCGCACGCGGCGAGCAGCGCCGCGGAGACCGTGACCGCGCAAAGAGTCCATCGCTTCATTGAGTCCTCCGGAATCGAAAGCCGAACGTGGGAATCACCTTCAAAATCCGGAGGGGAACCAATTGGTTCCTGGCTGAGACGAAGGTCCACTCATGAGTTGCGGAGCGGAAGCCTAGCCTCATGCGGTAGGGTGGCCGCATTCCAGCCAGGAGAATCCGCAATGATCGCCGAACAAATGAGAGACCGTTACCATCACGCCAAGTGGGGACTCGTGCTTCGAGGGCTGCTTGGCATCGCGATCGGCCTGTTGATCATAGCGCGGCCCGTCCGAACTGTCGCCTTGTTTGCGCTCGTCATCGCGCTCTGGGCACTGTTCGACGGGATCGTTCGCATCGTCCACGCATTCGACCTGCGCAGCGTGATGTCGGATTGGTGGATGCTGCTCATCTCCGGCCTCGTCGGGGTGATATTCGGCCTGGCCGCGCTTTATTACTATCCCGCGCTCTCTCTGTCGTTTGCCGTCGTGTGGACGGCACTGTGGCTGATCACGGCTGGAATCACGGGCGATTACGTGGCGGTTCAGGAACGCCGGGCCGGCGAGAAATGGGGTTGGACCATGGCGTGGGGCATCATCGCCATCGTCGCCGGGATTCTGTCGCTGGCGTATCCGGGCGTCACACTGGCCTGGCTCATCGGCCTGATCGCGACGTTCGGGATCGTCGGCGGCATTGCCATGCTGATCGGCGCCAGCCAGATGCACTCGATCGAGCACGATTTCACGAACATGATGCATCCGGCCGCGCGCTGAGTTGCTGGGCCGGCGAGCAAGCGACAAGCAAACGACAAGCAAACGAGCCGGTCACGCAGGCGTGACCGGCTCGTCGTCCCGTGGATCTGGGGAATAGCAGGGGTGGGACTCGAACCCACGACCCCGGCATTATGAGTGCCGTGCTCTAACCACCTGAGCTACCCTGCCCCGTTCTTGCGAATTCTTCCGAGCCTTGAAATTTATACGGGGCAAAGGTGCATTTCTAGCGCTTTCGATGGTGCCGCTCGATGACACCAACGCGAACGGCCGGTCCCAAGGGACCGGCCGTTCGTGAATAGCGGGGGCGGGATTTGAACCCGCGACCTTCGGGTT
>JAICWZ010000206.1 GCA_025966355.1 Thermomicrobiaceae bacterium | reverse complement strand
TCGAACTGCGGGCGATTTCCGAGCCGGATACGCTCGAAGGAAAGGCTCGCGCGGAGTTCGATATCGCGTCGCGCGTTTCGCGTGATCAGATGGTGAAGATGGTTGCCTCGGATCTGCTGATCGTCACCGGACTTCGTCCGAGCCATCCCCACGAGATCGAATTTCTCGACGAAGCGATCGAACAACGCTTCCGGCAGCAGCTGTCGACGATCCTCATATCGCCGCAACTCCCGCATGAACTATCGGTAACGTTCGACCAAACGGTGCCGGGCGCACCGCTCTGGGATCGTCTGTTCGACCGCATGTATCAACGGGGCTTCATCGCGTTGTAGCGGGGCCAGAACGCTGAAGGCTAGCGCGTGCGCGAGAGCGACTCGAGCGCGAGCGCTTCCATCATGTCGCGCGATTCGCCGGACGGCAGTCCGCAGAGTTCGTTCCTGGCATCTTCGACGTAGCGCGCGGCAACGCTCAACGAGCGTTCGAGCGCGCCCGATTCGCGAATGACGGTCGTCGCCATGGCGTAGTCATCATCAGTCGCCCCGTTGCCCCCGACAGCCCGACGCACGACGTCGCTCTTGGCGTCATCATGCCCGTTATGCTCGAAGAAGAGCATTGTCGGCAATGTGACCGTTCCCTGGCGGAGGTCAAGTCCCGCTGGTTTGCCAATTTGCGAGGTCGTTTCCCGGAGATCGAGCACGTCGTCGACGATCTGGAACGCCATGCCGACGTTCTTGCCGTAGCGCCGCATCGAGGCGATCTCGTCTTCATTCGCATTGCCGAGAATAGCGCCCATCTCGGCCGAGCCGGCGAAGAGGGCCGCGGTCTTCCCGTAAATGCGACGCTTGTAATCTTCAAGCGACTGCTTCAGTTCACGCGCGGTGAAGATCTCGCGCAGTTCGCCATCGCAAATATCGCCCAGCGTGCTGGCAAAGACACCGACGACCCGTGGGTTCATCGTTGCGGCGGCGAGCATGGCGGCACGGGCAAAGATGTAGTCGCCAAAAAGAATGACCGTTTCGGTGCTGATAAGCGAGTTAAGTGTCGGATGACCGCGCCGAACCTCGGCATGGTCAACCATGTCATCATGAATCAACGAGGCGGTGTGCAACAGTTCGACGCCCGCGGCAGCCGGCACGAGCCGTTCGATCGCGTAATCAAACGGCCGGGACGCCAGCAAGAGGATGAGCGGTCGCAGACGCTTGCCACCAGCAGCGAGCAGACCATCCAGAATTTCACCGACGAACGGGTAGTCGACTTCAACCTCTCGCCGTAAGCGTTGCTCGACCTCGATGAGATCGGCGCGCATCAACGCGAGAACATCGGTGAAATCCAATGCGTCCAACCAATCACTTTGCCGCGCGGAGAAGCGCCATCGAGGCGGATGTTGTCCGCCACACGCCCGCGAATTATACGGGCGGGTCACGCGCACGGTCAATCAGGGCCATTGCCGTAACAGTTTCGGCTCGGTCGCCTCTGATCAGCGGCTCTTCGTCAGCGGGCGATTCCACCGGCCCGAATAACGGCCGATATGGCATACTGCCGGTGCGCCGGATCGGAATCGGAACACGGATGCGACCCCTCATCGATCGCCTCGTTCTGTCCGGTCGTTCTGGGTATCCCGCGGACGCTGCGGATGCATGTGGCGTGATGCTGACCTGTGAGGAGATGGTTGGAAGATTCCGGTTTTCCCTTCGACATGCCACCTCGCCAGCCACATCGGCGCTATCGCGGTGTCAGCGCTTGGCTCAGCCTCATCCTCGTCATCGCAGTTGTCGTTGCTGTGGGTACGCTCCTCTACCAGACCATTGTCCATAAGTCCGGTATCTCCGGCGTCGTTATCGATTCCTACACGCTCACGCCGATCGCGGGCGCCACGGTGGTCGCGGGCGACCTGAGCGTCGGCACCGACCGGGACGGGAAGTTCCGGCTTGGTGAAGACGTCGCGTCGTACAGCGTCAAGAAACAGGGCTACGATGCGGCCGAGGTTTCCGTGACGCGGGGCACCGACCAGTATCGCGTCTCACTTCGCCCGAATACGGTTCATGGCAGGATAACAAGCAGCGCTGACAATTCGCCGGTCGTCGGGGCCACGGTCAACGCCGTCGTCGGTTCGCGCACGGTCGGCTCGACAACGACCAACGATCGTGGCGAGTTCGAACTCACGGATGTGCCGGACGGCGCGTCACTTGCGGTCGACGCCGATGATTTCGCGAGCGATACGACGACCATTGATCGTCACACGACGCTTGATTTTCAAATGCGGCCCGACGTACTGACCGGTGTGGTAAAGGATGCGCAGGGGAAACCCATCGCGGGCGCCTTGGTCGCCGTGGGTGATTCATATACGCACACGACCGCGGATGGCACGTACAGACTGAAGGATGTTGCGCAAGGTGGCAGGGCGTATTTCAAAGCGCCGGGCTTTGCCGAAATTGACAAGCCGCTTACACCGGAGCTGCATCTCGATGCATCGCTTTCGCCGATCACGGTCAAGGCGCTGTACGCGAGCGCACAGACGGCGAGCGATCCAAAACTGCTCGGTCCATTGATCGACACGATCGATACGACCGAGTTGAACGCGATGGTCGTTGATCTAAAGGACAGCTCCGGCCACGTCTTCTATAATTCGCGGGTGCCGCTGGCGAACGATATCAAGGCGACCGACCCGATTCTCGATCCAGCCGCGCTGGTCGCGCAACTCCACCAGCATCAGATCTACGCGATCGCACGTATCGTCATTTTCGAAGACCCGATTCTGGCTGAGTCGCGGCCCGATTGGGCGATCCACGATTCGGCCAGTGGTGGACTCTGGCATACCTGGAATGGGCTTGCCTGGGTCAACGCGCATCGCAGCGAGGTGTGGGATTACAATATCGCCATCGCGAAAGAGGCCGCCGCGTTCGGATTCGACGAAATCCAGCTCGACTATATCCGCTTTCCAACCGACGGCGATCTCGCGACGGCCGAATACGGTGTGCCGCACAACGACGAGACGCGGCCCCAGACGATCGCATCCTTCCTGCAACAGATGTACGCGGCGATCGCGCCGACCCACGCCTACCTCGCCGCCGACGTTTTCGGACTCACGGTGTGGGAGACGGGCGATGGTCAAATCGGGCAAAATTTGGAGACGATGGTTAAGTATCTCGATTACGTTTGTCCAATGATCTATCCATCGCACTTCGCCGATGGTTCGATGGGGTTCGATATCCCCAACGATCACCCATACGAGGTGATTCTTTGGAGCTTGCAGAACGGTGAAGAACGGATACCGGAGCAAACGGCGAAGCTCCGTCCATGGTTGCAAGATTTCTCGCTCGGCGAGGGCATTTCCTACGGGCCGCACGAGGTGAAGCGTCAGGTCGACGCGACATACGACGCCGGGCTCAGCGGCTGGATGCTTTGGAACGCGGCGAACGTCTATCAAACGGCGGAACTCGCACCGAATTAGTCTTCAGCGCTGGGTGTCGAATCCGGCGGAGGTAGCGATAGCGATATGATCGGGCTTGAAACAAACGCGACTGAGCGTCGCACGATTGGCAGTTCGGTCCGCGCGCTGATCGAGACGATGCGCCCGAAGCAGTGGACAAAGAACGCCGTTGTTTTTGCGCCACTCGTCTTTGACAACAAGCTGTTCAATGTCCATGACCTGTCATTGGTGACGGTCGCGGCGGTTCTCTTCTGTGTCACCAGCGGCTCGAACTATCTCGTGAACGACCTGCTCGACGCCGAAGCGGATCGTGCGCATCCGATCAAGTGCAAGCGGCCGATAGCCTCTGGTCGCCTGAGTCGTCAAACAGCCGTCGTCGCGGCGGTCTGCTTCGCACTGATCGTGCTCATCGTGTCGCTCTCGATAACGCCGTGGTTGACGCTCGTTTTGGCCGGCTACATGGCGATGATGTTCAGCTACACCGCCGTGCTCAAGCATCTCGTGATCGTCGATGTCTTCGTGATCGCGGCCGGTTTTGTGCTGCGCACGGCGGCCGGGGCGGTCGCGATCGACGTGCCGTTGTCACCCTGGCTCTATGTCTGCTTGGTCTTACTGGCGCTCTTCATGGGCTTCGCCAAGCGTCGCAATGAGCTGGAACTGCTCGACGAAACTGCGGCGATTCACCGGCGCAATCTCGCCGACTATTCAAAGGCGTATCTCGACGAACTGATTACGATTGTGTCGGCGGCGACGGTGATGGCGTATTCGCCCTACACCTTCTCGGCGCCGAATCTGCCCGATTCCCACGCCATGATGCTGACGATCCCCTTCGTCCTCTATGGCCTCTTTCGTTATCTCTATCTGGTCCATCGCGAAGGGGGTGGCGGCGCCCCGGAGCAGATGCTTCTGGACGATCGGCCGCTGCTGGCGACCGTCGTTCTCTGGGGGATCACGGCGGTCACGATTCTGTACCTGTCGAATCATTGATATAATCTGAGTCAACTTCTATATCCATCGTGTTGCAGGACTGTTTCTCCTCGTGATATACTCGTGGATATCGCCGGACGACATTGCGAGGCACGCATCGTGCACGTCGCTACTTGAT
>JAICWZ010000278.1 GCA_025966355.1 Thermomicrobiaceae bacterium | reverse complement strand
GAACATGAAGAAGAAGATCGGCGAGATGAGCGCGAATTCGACCATGTTCTGGCCACGAAAGCGGCGGTGCCGGCGAACGTTCTGCCGCATGGCTACGATCCGGTTACCCGCATTTCCACCGAGCGCCGCAGTGTTATAGAGTCGGGCAACGGTGGAAAGCTGAAGAGCGGTTTGAAATCATAGGTCACCGTAACGGTGATCTTCTGATAGGGCGTCGTCGTGTTTGGGACGTCGAACGAGTCGTCTTCCACATCGGAGGCGACGGCGGGTGCAGTGCCGCTGAGTGAGCTTTCGGCGAGCGCGGCCGCGGAGATGCCGCTGTCATCATCCGGGTGCAGCGAGCCGTAGAGTGCACCCTCGCGCGCCATGCTGCCGACCTGGTTGTAGGCCGACATCGCCCGTCCGAGATCGATGGCGATCACGAGAAGACTGAGCATGACCGGCACGACGAGCGCGAACTCGACCAGGCTCTGCCCGCGCGAGCGACGGCTGTGCGATTGTGAGCGATAACGACGAATCTTCATGCTTCTCCCGGTCTCATCTCCGTTATGGAGACCTCGACAACGAGTGTAGTGGGCGGATGCGGATGTTCGCAGGACGCATTCGTACCGATCACGACCGAAAATCGTCGGTGACTTGTACCGAAGATGCGGGAAATTTGTCTGGTACCTTCCGCCTGCGAGATTCTGGCGTCGAGCGGAGAGTTCCCCGGATGACGGCGAGAGGCGCCCGTCCTAGAGGTCGAAGACGGTGAAGTAGACGGCGAGGCCGATGTCGATCGCCAGGCTGAGCGGAACGCTCACGAACGCCATCAGAAAGGCGGTGAAGTAGATGAACGGGCCACGGCGATAGGCGCGATTGATCATGGTGATGCGCTCCGGGTCAATCCCCGGCGTGAGCAGGCGCCCATCATGGGCGGCATAGGACCAGAGCGTGGCAAAGGTGAGCGCCACAAAAACGAAGGTCCCGTTGTACAGCACCAGCGCGGTACCGGCATGTGACGACGTCAAATAATCGGCGAGCACGGCCGTCGGGTAATTGAGGAAGGTGATGAGCATGAGCAGCACGCCGTTGAGGATCAGAAAGCGCCGGTCGATACGGCTGATCAGGCGGAAGATCGTATGGTGATTGACCCACATGATCAGAATCACCAGAAAGCTGAGCGCGTAGGCGAGGAACGATGGCCACTTGTGAAGCAGGTCGCGCAGCAGATGCGCCGAATGCAATGGGACGTCGATCTGCAGAATAAGCAGCGTGATGGCAATGGCAAAGACGCCGTCGCTGAACGCCTCCAGGCGCCCGGTCTCACGTGCTTCGATCACGCCCGATCGTGTCTGCTTGTCGCCTGCCATCAACGCTCCTCTTCCGCCATTGTCATGACCCCGCAAACCGCGATTGACAGCGGTTGTATCGCCGATTACTATTATTAGCGCAAGACTTCGGGGCAGGGTGCGGCCGGCAGGCCAATTCCCGACCGGCGGTGATAGCCCGCGAGCGACAATTGTCGCAGGATCCGGTGAGATTCCGGAGCCGACGGTAGAGTCCGGATGGGAGAAGATTGCGCTATCCCCATATGCTTTGTCCCCCGAGGTCCGTGTCTGAAATAACGGGTTGGCTGGACGGTTGTATCGTCTGGAATACCCACGCGAGCGTTACGCTCGCGGTTTCGATTGGGACGGGCCTTACCGCATGGAATCGACCGATCGCGTGACTCCGGTCACGCCCAAACGGGCTACGCGAGCCGAACGCTCCGGCGCGCGGCGGCAGCGTGCCCGTCGCGCGGCTGGCGAGGGACGCCTGGGCGCGCTCCGCCTCATCCTACCGCCGCTGCTGCTCGGCCTGCTCGCGCTCCTTGCCTGGAGCCTGGCGGTGCGCGCCGAACTGGTGGCGGATTATCTGCTGCCGGCGCCGAGTGAAGTCGTGCGCGTCTTCTGGCAGTCGCTGAACAACGGCCTGCTCTGGCAATACGCCCGCCCGACGTTGATCGAGAGCGTCGAAGGCTTCATCGCGGGGAGCCTCTTCGGCCTGACAACCGGTTACGGGATCGCGCGCAGCGGTTTTGTGGCGCGCATGCTGGAGCCGTATCTGGCGGCGAGTCAGGCGATGCCGGCCATCGCCGTGGCTCCGCTCCTCGTCCTCTGGCTCGGCTACGGCCTGACGCCGGTCGTCGCGCTCTGCGCCCTGATCGTTTTCTTCCCGGTGCATGTCAATACCGCGCTCGGCGTGCGCACGCTGGATCGCGAGATTCTCGACGCGGCACGGGTTGATGGCGCCGGCGGCTGGGCGATGCTGCGCTACTTCGAACTGCCGCTGGCGCTGCCGAGCATCCTCGCCGGCATGCGCGCCGGTCTGACCCTGTCGATCACCGGGGCGGTCGTCGGCGAGTTCGTCATCGGCGATCGCGGCCTCGGCGGTCTTCTCACCATCGCGCGCGGTAATTTCAATACTCCGCTCGTCTTCGCGACGTTGCTGACGCTGGCGCTGCTGGCGTCGGTCTTTTATGGCATCGGCCGGCTCATTGAGCGACGGCTGTCGTATCTGGAGGACTAAGATGCGGGTTCGTTCTGGTGGGCGCCGGCGCATGTCCGGGCTGGCGCGGCTTTCCCTGGTGCTTGCGGTCATTGTGCTGTTGGCCGGCTGTGGGGGCGGCTCCGGCAGCGACGACAAGTCGGTCACGATCGGGCTGACGTATGTGCCGAACATCCAGTTCGCGCCGTTCTACGTGGCCGATTCGCTCGGCTACTACAAAGATGCCGGCCTGAAGGTGTCCTTCCACCATCATGGCGCCGGTGAGGACGAGTTCGGCGCATTGGTCGGCGGAAAAGAAGATGTCATTTTCGCCGGTGGCGATGAGATGTTGCAGGCGCAGAGCCACGGTGTGCCGATCGTCTACCTGGCGCAGGTCTTCACGCAGTATCCGGTAGCGCTGATCGTGCCGGCCGATTCGCCGATCAAAACAGCGGCCGATCTGCGCGGCCATAGCGTCGGTGTCCCCGGTGCCTATGGCGCGACCTATATCGGCCTGCTGGCGCTCTTGCAACAGGGCGGGCTGACGCAAAAAGATATCAACATGCAGAGCATCGGCTTCACGCAGATCTCGGCGCTGATGAGCCACAAAGTCGACGCCGTCATGGGTTACCTTAATAATGAAGCGATCCAGTTCCAGGCGGCCGGCTTCGCCACGCGCACCATCCCGGTCGGTGACGCCCAGCCGCTCATCTCCAACGGCATCGGCGCCTTGCAGAAGGAGATCGACGCCAACCCGGATACGATGAAAGCGGTCATCGCCGCCACGCTCAAGGGCGTCGACTACGTCGCGGCGAACCCCGACAAAGCGGTCGATATCAGCGCCAAGTACGTGCCCGACCTGAAAGACGATAAGAACAAGGCCAATGCCCTGGCGGTGCTCAAAGCCACGATCCCGCTGATGAAGCAGCCGAGTGGTAAAGCGGGCGCCACCGACGCCAACGCCTGGACCTCGATGGAAACGTTCCTGCAAAAAAACGGCCAGCTCGAAAAGCCAGTCGATGCGAGTACGGCGTTTAGCAACGAGTATTTGCCGTAGGAGGGTGGTCGCTGCTGATTCGGGTATACGCGGGCGGTGAAACACGCCTCGTGCCTGCGCACATCGGCCGGGCGTCATCAATGACGCCCCTACGATAAACAAGGTTGTGCCCGCCAACGAAATATTCCGTAGGGGCGTGATTCATCACGCCCGGCGCGACGTTCAGGCGGCGCCCGTCCTTCCAGGTGCCCCTGGGACGCTCGTCGCCATTCCACGCCGTCCGCCTCGACCTGCGCATAATCAACCAGCGACG
>JAICWZ010000142.1 GCA_025966355.1 Thermomicrobiaceae bacterium | reverse complement strand
GGTTCTTCAGGCCGTCCGAATAAAATGCGACCGGCAGATCGAAGCGTTCGCCGCATTGTGCGACCAGCCCTTCGAGTGAGGCGAGCAGCCCCAGATCGTCAAGGCTCGGCGGCCGTAGCTCGTGCGCCATATGGCGCACATCTTCGAGCGTTTCGGCGGTGAGCTCGATCAGCTGTGCCAGGCCGTTCGGGTCGAGCGTGCCGCCGGTCGCCTCGATCGTCTTGAGGCGCAGCAGTTGCGCCGTGAGCGCCTGCGCGGTGTCGTCGTGCAGTTCGCGCGAAATGCGCTTGCGCTCCTCCTCCTGCGCGTTGAGCGCGCGCACCGACATCTCGTGAATCTGCGTGCGATAGCGCTCGACGGCGTCGAGCATCCCGTTGAACGTGTCGGTCAGGACGTCGATATGCGGATCGCCGATGCCGACTTTGTTGACGCGGACGCGGAAATCGCCGCGTCGCACTTCATCGACCGTTTTTTCGAGGATAAGCAGCGGTCGCAGGGCGGCCCGCAGCACGAACCAGTTGACGGCGATACTGGTGAGTGTGCCGATCACCGCGAAGAGCGCGATCAGGCTGTACAGCGCGCCCGTTTCGCGGGCGGCACGCAGCGTGAGCGCAGTGCCGAAGACGGCTCCAACCACGACGATCGTCGAATTGGCGATGAGCACTTTATAGAAGAGTGGAAGGCCACGAACGCGATCGTACCAACTGACATGTTCGTCTCGTGGCGCGGCGTACTGCATCTCAACCTCTCTGTACGGCGCGACAATAACCCTCGCCAGGGTTCGGGGGCGGGCTAGCGGCGCCGCTTGGCTTTCTTCTTCTTGTTTGCCTTCTTGCGCGCCGGCTGCGGCGGTCGCGCGGCCGTCGAGCCGTGTCCGAGTGCCGGCATGCCGCCGTTCCCCTGCATCATCGCTTCAAGCTCTTGTGGATTCATGCCGCCAAGCGGATTTCCGGAAAGGAGCCCACGCAGCTTGCCGCCACGCTTCCCGCCACCGAGGTTTCCCATCTGCTCCATCATCTTCTGCATCTGCTTGAACTGGTTAAGCAGCTGGTTGACCTCGGCCTGAGTCGTGCCGCTACCGGCGGCGATCCGTTTGCGCCGGCTCGGCTTGATGATCTCCGGGTGGCGTCGTTCCTCGAACGTCATCGAATGAATCATCGCCTCGACGCTCTTGAACTCATCGTCGCCGATCTGCACATTCTGCTGGCGCACCGCTTGCCCAATGCCTGGGATCATCTCGAGAATCTGCGACAGCGGACCCATCCGTTTGATCTGCTGCAGCTGGCTCAGGAAATCTTCGAGATTGAATGAGCCGCCGAGCATCTTCTCCTGGAGCTTCTGCGTCTCTTCCTCGGTCGTCTCCGACTGAGCCCGTTCAATCAGCGTGAGTACGTCGCCCATGCCGAGAATGCGGGAGGCGAGACGATCGGGGTAAAACGGCTCCAGCGCGTCGACACGCTCGCCGGTGCCGATGAACTTGATCGGCACGCCCACGACCGACCGGATCGAGAGCGCCGCGCCACCACGGGCGTCGCCGTCCATCTTGGTCAGAATGAGCCCGGTCAGCGTGAGCCGCCGGTGGAACTCCTCGGCGACGCTGACGGCTTCCTGGCCGGTCATCGCGTCGGCCACCAGCAACGTCTCGGTCGGATGCACCGCCGCCGTAACGTCTTCCAGCTCCTGCATCATCCGTTCGTCGATCTGCAGGCGGCCGGCAGTGTCGATGATGACCGGATTGTAGCCGCGATCCTTGGCCAGCTTGATCGCGTTCTGCGCGATCTTGACCGGGCTTTCCGTCGTCCCTTCGGCGTGCACCGGCACGTTGATCTGCTCGCCGAGCGTCTGGAGTTGATCGATCGCGGCCGGACGATAGATGTCAGCCGCGACGAGCAGCGGCCGTCGCCCTTCCTTCTTGAGGAAGTTGGCGAGCTTCGAGGCGTGCGTCGTCTTACCGGAACCCTGCAGACCGACGAGCATGATGATCGTCGGTGGCGGTGTAGCGATCTCCAGCGGCACGCGCTCGGAGCCGAGGATCTTGATCAGCTCGTCGTCGACGATCTGGATGACTTGCTGCGCCGGAGTGAGCGCGCTGGCGACTTCGCCGCCGATCGAGCGCTCGCGCACGGCGGCCACGAAGTCACGCACGACCTTGAAGTTGACGTCCGCTTCGAGCAAGGCGCGTCGGACTTCGCGCATCGCCTCGTCGACGTCGCCTTCGCTCAGGCGACCCTTCTTGCCCATGCGCTGGAAGACATCGTTGAGACGATCGCTCAGGGTCTCAAACATTCTCGTCCTCCTCCTCGCCGAAGAAGAGCGCGTCGACATAATTCTCGGGGCTGAACTCGGTCAGATCGGTGACCTTCTCGCCGGTGCCGATGTAGGAGATCGGAATGCCGAGTTCGCGTGAGATGGCGAAGGCGATGCCGCCGCGCGCCGTGCCGTCGAGCTTGGCGATGGCGATGTCGGTAATGTCGGCCGCCTCGGCGAACTTCTTGGCCTGCACTAAGCCGTTCTGGCCGGTTGTCGCATCGATGACGAGCAGCACCTCCTGCGGCGCTTCGGCCACGTGGCGCTGGATGACGTTGCGGATCTTCTTGAGTTCTTCCATCAGGTTGTACTTGGTATGCAGCCGACCGGCCGTGTCGATCAAAAGGATATCGGCGTTCCGATTATAGGCCGCGCGCATGCCGTCGAAAACGACGGCGCCGGGGTCGGCGTTCGGCTGATGGGCGATGACGGTGGCGTTGAGCCGTTCGCCCCAGACCTTGAGCTGTTCAATCGCTGCCGCCCGGAAGGTATCTCCGGCGACGAGCACCACGTTGCGTCCGGCGTTCTGGTGGAATTTGGCGAGCTTGGCGATCGTCGTCGTCTTGCCGGTACCGTTGACACCGACGACCAGGATCACGAACGGCACACCGCGCTGGTAGATCTTGATCTTGCGATTGCGCGTCGCGTGATGCAGAAGCGCGATCATCTCAGCACGCAGCGCTTCGCGCGCGTCGGACGGCTGCCGGATGTGCTCGCGCTCGATGCGCGCGCGCAGGTTGTCGAGCAATTCGACCGTCGTTTCGACACCGAGATCGGCCTGAATCAGGAGCATCTCGAGATCTTCATAAAGATCCTCGGTGATCTCGCTTCGTTCGAAGAGCGCGCTGATATCTTTGAAGATGCCGCGGCGCGTCTTCTTCAGGCCAGCTTCAATTTTTGGTTCTGGTTGCGTTTGCCGGCGAAAAAGCCTGCTGAAAACCACGTTCGCGTCCTCTTTTCCGGAGGATTGGAGGTTGATAACGTAACGCCGCGCCGGACAGAGCACGGCGCGGCGCAACCGAAGTATACACCACACCTGTCCGGGCGCCCGACCGGCGACCGGCGCTAATGAACAACGAACGTTGAATAATCAACCGACCAGTTCGCTATCCCGGCCACATCTTCTCCGTTGGGGCGCGATTGATCGCGCCCGGCCGATGCGCGAAGCGCGAGGCGGGTCATGGGCGAGGACGCATCAGATCGCAACGGCGGTTCGTGGGCTACGGGGAGGACGCGCGCCGCCGGAATGGCGCGCCGGGGGCGCCATAAATGTCGCCCCGACGGAGATGAACCCAGGGCGGGCGTGGCAGGAGGATGACGTTCATCGAAACGCCAACACCGCTCAGGTGTCGCGGCGGCCGTGCGCCGAAAGATTGCACACACGCCCCAAATGCGCGATATTAGCCGAAATCGCGACAATTCTGAAGGATCGTGCGTGGAGACGACCGACCAGCGGCCCATCTATCAGCACAAGACGATGAAAGAGACTCCGGCGGACGACCGGCCGCGCGAGAAGCTGCGGCTGCGCGGGCCAGCGGCGCTGACCGACGCCGAACTGATCGCGATCATTCTGGGCACGGGCGTGCGCGGCGAGAATGTGCTGCTCGTCGCCCAGCGCTTGTTGCGTGACTATGGCGGTCTCAAAGGCTTGGCGAGCGTCGACCTCGCCAATCTAGAACGCGCGCACGGCCTCGGCCCCGCCAAGGCGACAATGCTCGTCGCGACGATGACGCTCGCGACGCGCATCAAGGCGTTGCGTCCGGAGGATCGCCCGCAAATCCAAGGGCCGGAAGATGTCTATGGCCTGCTTGGGAGCGAGATGGCGGCGCTCGATCACGAGCAACTTCGGGTCGTTTTGCTCGATACGAAGAATCGGGTGCTGCGCGTTGCGCTCGTTTATCAGGGGAGCGTCAACAGCGCGCATGTGCGCGTCGCCGAGGTCTTCAAAGATGCCGTGCGTCAGAACGCACCCGGTATCGTCGTTGTCCATAATCACCCCTCCGGCGATCCAACGCCCTCGGCGGCCGACGTGGCGCTCACGACCGAGGTTCATCGCGCCGGCAAGCTGCTCGGGATCGATGTCGTCGATCACCTGATCGTCGGCCAGGGGCACTATCGCTCGCTGCGGCGTCTCGGACTCGGCTTCCTCCCGGCAACAGATTGACGGCCGATCGTTTGGATTGCGCGAACGTTTGCCCATCCTATTGACGATTACGTCGACTTTCCGTACACTTCGCGGCAGTGTTCCAACCTAATCGAATAGGGCAGTCGCGCACGTGATCTCGCAAGAGTTCTTGCCGGGTGTCTGACAATTTATCTATCGAGGGGGAGCAGATGCAGGGTATCTTTGCCGGCATTCGTCCTGAGGCGGAGAATGACAAACTCATCTCCGCGATCAGCTATATCTTCACGCCGATCGTGCCGATCATTATTCTCCTGACGACACTCAAGAACAGCCGCTTTAACAAAGTCCACGCCTACCAGGGACTTACGTTCTTCGGGGCGGCCTTCGCCTACTATGTTCTGTTCAGCTGCGGCTATTTCATCATGACCTCGGTCGCCGGACTGCTCGCCTGCGTGCTCTGGGTCGGCTACTTCGTGCCGTTCGTGATCGCGCTCTTCATCGGCTATCGCGTCTACACCAACGGCCAGGTCGAGTTCCCCTTCCTCACTCAGGTAACGGCATCCGTCTTCAAGGACATGTAAATCCAGCATCCAGGATCCAGGGAGCGGACCGATTCACCAGAATCGTTCCGCTTACCGTAATCAATCCCTCGGTTGGGCTCAATCGCTCCGCGGAGCTGCTTCCGAGCGACTGCTACGGCTGGCCCATTACCACATAGCTGAAGATCTGGTCGCTGGAGATGCAGAACGAGATCGATCCGGACCCGTCAATCGCGGCACTGGTTGTTGAAGATGAGTTGAGCGTCGAGCCGAGTGCCATCACGATCGGAACAAGGACGGTTCCTGGCTGGAACGAGCCGGGCGAGAACGAGATCGCATAGCAGCCTGTGCTCGAGTGCGTGATCGTCGCGTTGGGCGCGAATTGCGGAGTTCCATTGCCATTTACGATGCCGCTCCATGAGATAAGTCCCGGACCCTGTGGGCCTGTCGGACCACTGGGGCCAACTGTTCCGTTTGCCCCCGCATTGCCTTGTGGTCCGGTGGGTCCGCTGGGTCCGGAATCGCCTTGAGCACCCTGTACTCCAGTTGGGCCGCTTGGTCCGGCCGGGCCCGAATCGCCTTGCGGACCAGATGGTCCAGACAGGCCGGTTGGACCGCTCGGACCAGTGTTACCCTGAACGCCCTGGT
>JAICWZ010000520.1 GCA_025966355.1 Thermomicrobiaceae bacterium | reverse complement strand
TTACACGTTGAATCTGGCATTGGCGCGCGGGCTTGATTACTACACCGGACCGGTCTTCGAGGCGCAGGTCAAGGAGCCGAGCATCGGTTCGCTCGGCGGTGGTGGGCGGTATGACGGCCTGATCGGCATGTTTACCGGCGAGCAGCTCCCGGCAACCGGGTCGTCGCTGGGCGTGGAGCGAATCGTCGATGTCATCCAGGAGCTTGGCCTGGTGCAGCCCCGAGGCAGCGTTTCCGACGTAATGGTGACGCTGTTCAACGAGGAGATGATCGGCCCCTCGCTTGGACTGGTCATGACGCTGCGGCGCGCGGCGATCAACGCCGAGATCTATCTGGATGCCCGGCGCGATCTTCGGCGTCAGATCCAGTATGCCGATAAGCGCGGCATTCCGATTGTCGCCTTCCTCGGGCCGGACGAAGTCGCACAGGGCAAGGTTAATCTTCGCCGCGTCTCGACAAACGAGCAGGTGAGCGTCGCTCAATCCGATGTCGCCTCAGCGGTTTCGCGGCTGCTGAACGACGATTAGTCGTCGGTCGACGTGCGGCTCACCGGACTGGGTGCGAATTGCGTGGTTGGATCGGCCGATCGTCGTGCCAGGACGCGGTCGTAGACGGCGAGCAGTTCGTGGACGCGGGCGTTCCAGGAGAGCGCTTCGACGGCATGCGCGCGCAGTTCGGCACCGAGCGCTCGACCGCGTTCAGCGTTATTCAAGACGTCGATGACCTTCGCGGCAAAATCGGCTTCGTCGCCATGGCGGGCGTAGATGCCGAGGTCTCCGAGAATCTCTCGATTCGCATCGGCGTCGAAGGCGACGACGGGTAGCCCCATCGCCATGTAGTTATAGATCTTGCCGTTTCCTTCGGTGAGCGACATTTTGGGCGCCACGGCGACATCACCGAGCGCCAGATAGCGGTGCGCCTCGGGATACGGAATACGGCCCGGGAAGCTGATGCGTTCGCTGAGACCGAGCTGTTCCGCCTGTCGCTGATACTGCTCGACGCCGGGGAAGCCCATCAAAAGGAAAAAGGCGTTCGGTTTGGCATTGGCGATGGTTCGGGCGGCCCGCAGGAGCAGATCGGATCCCTGATAGGGTGCGAGCAGGCCGAGGTAGACGATCACCTGGCTCTGGTCCGGAATGCCGAGCCGATGACGCAGAGCGGTCCGCTCGTCCGGCGTCAGCGCGTCCGGCGCGAAGCGCTCCGTATCGACGGCGTCAAGCACCGTGGAGAGCTTACCCGGCGGTCGTGTCCGCGTCAGTCGCTGCCGGGCATTGTCGCTACTCGTGATGATCATCTGAGGCAGGCGATTGATGCGCCGTTCGAGGCGGCGCAGCCAGGGAAGAAGTGCTCCATCGCGTTTGACGAAGCCATGATCGAGCATCTCCTCGGTCAGGCTCCCCTGATAATCGAAGACAAGCGGACGCCGCAGCACCCGCGCGAGTGTGCTGCCAATAAGGGCGCCCTCGTGCAGATGAGCGTGGATGATGTCCGGTTTGAATTTGAGCGCGGTCCGCAGAGCCGTGACCGACAGCGCGGCATCGAGATAGAGCTTATGGCGCGAAGAACCGACGATTACGCGCTTGCGCCAGGGAACATCGATCGAACGGTGAATAATCATCCCCGCTATGTCGTTACCATTATGATAGGTGCAGACAATAACCTGGTGACCGTGCCGGGTTAGGGCGCGGACCTCTTCGAGGATACGAACGTGGCAACCGTAATCGGCAAAATACGACGTCGGCGCGATCATCAGGATGCGCAGTGGCCGTCGTTCACCGGTGAGATCTGGATTCAACCGGCCGATCTCCCTCCCGGCTGTCGATTGTACGCGCTCAGGACATCCGACGTCGTCCGAAAACGGAACGGACGGGAGCCGCCCACGGCACCGAGGGCTTGACGGAGCGCGCTGACTGCTCAATATTCCAGGTGAGGAATATTGGTTGAGGCTGTAGTGAGGGAGTTCTGGTACTTCACATGGAAAACGAAGAGTATCAAACGATAATGCTGGTGGTGGCCCACCCGGACGATATGGAGTTCAGTTCCGCCGCGACGGTCGCCAAATTCGCCAAAGAGGGGCGCCGGGTTATCCTGGTGCAGTCGA
>JAICWZ010000060.1 GCA_025966355.1 Thermomicrobiaceae bacterium | reverse complement strand
CGGCCGGTCACGAGTTGTTCTTCGGCGCTCGCGAACATCTCCTCGTACGTTTGAGTGGTGAAGTCGTCGGTGTAGGCACCGGTGCCGAAATCGACCGTCTGACGCGTGGCCGGCGTCTTGCCCGCGAGTGCGAGTCGGATCGAATCGGACGACACCAGTCCGGCGCCGATGGAGCGCGCCAGCCGTCGCGAAATAACGCTCTTGCCGGTGCCGGAGAGCCCGCCGACCAGGAAGAGCGTTGGACGCCGTGCTTCAACGATATACGAGGTGGCCAGATCGAAATAGCGTTCGGCCTCGTTACGCACCGCGAAGTGCTCGGGCAGTTCCGGCGCGATCTCGTCGGTGCGGAAGCAGGCGACCTTGGCGCGCACATGGGCGCGGTAGATCGAGAAGAACTGCACCAGGCGCGGCAGGTCGGGATCGCGTAAATCGCGGGTCAGCAGGTCGACGATATGGCGCGCGAAGGCTGGATGGCCGTGGTAATCGAGGTCCATCGAGAGAAAGGCGATATCCACGGCGATATCGAGGCAGCGCAGGCGCGGATTGAATTCGATGCAGTCGATGATCTGAACGTCGTCGACGTCCGGCCCTTCGACACAGATATGCGCGAGATGCAGATCGCCGTGGCCCTCGCGTACCTTACCGGCCGCCAGTCGCCGTTCGAGCAGGGCGCGTTCGGTATCGAGGAAGGCGCGCGAAACCTGATCGATCATGCGCAGCTGGGTTGGCGCCACGATCGTCCCGACGTATGGCTGCGATTGCTCGATATTCTCTTCGATATTGTGCCAGTCGGCCGCGACCGTGCCCCACTCATCGATCCCCTCGCCAGTCGCCGCTTCGGCGTAGAAGCGGGTGAGCCGCTGGCTGAGCCGCTCCCAGACCGAGTTATCGACCTGATCGGTGCTGACCAGATGGGCGAGAATCTGGTTGTCGTCCAGCCGCCGCATCTTGACGGCATACTCGCGCGTCGGTCCGTCGCCATGAAATGAGAGACGCCCACCGACCTCGACGACCGGCACCATTTCGAGATAGACATCACGAGTCAGGCGGCGATTGAGCCGGAGCTCTTCCTCGCAGAAGAACTTGCGCCGCTCCAGCGTCGAGAAATCGAGGAAGCCGTAGTCGACCGGCTTCTTCACCTTATAGACGAAGTCCCCGGCGAGGAACGCCAGCGAGGCGTGCGTCTCTTCGAGCGCGATCGAATCGACCGGATAGGGATAGGCGTCCGACCGGCCAAGATCGGCGATGAGACGGGCGGTGTGCTCGCGCGCGTTTGCTTCCACGTCGACCATCCGGCACTCCTTCGTGCTGCTGTGCTACCGCTGCCGATGCTGCCACGGCTCGCCCATACCGTACGAGCGAATGGCCCGGCTGACAAGGTGTGCAGCGAAACTGCCCTCACCCCCCGGCCCGCGGTTGCCGGTCACGCCCTGATTAGCGATAGTTAGGCACACGCTGGGTTCCAGCGGTGGGGTGGAACGGGAGCGACGATGAACGAGCCGGAGCGCGACCAGATCTTCCTCGAAGGGATGATCTTCTACGGCTATCATGGCGTCCATGCCGAGGAACAACGCCTCGGGCAGCGTTTCGTGATCGATTTGCACGCCGATTGCGGCTTGCGCGCGGCCGGACAGTCGGACGATCCGGCCCAGACGGTGAGCTACAGCGATCTCTATCGCCTCACCCGCGAGATCGTCGAAGGGCCGCCGCGCCAGTTGATCGAAGCGGTGGCCGAGTCGATCGCCGCGGCGATTCTCGATCGGTTCGCGCCGATCGAGCGAGTCGTGGTGACGGTGCGCAAGCCGGAGGCGCCGATCAAGGGGAGCGTGCTGGCGAGCGCCGGCGTCACGATTGTCCGTCGCCGTGAAGCATGAGAGCGGGATTGCCATGCCTGTCATGAATACACTCCAGATCGGGTCGCTGGCGCTTGAATGGGGCACACGTACCTACCTGATGGGGATCGTCAACATCACGCCCGATTCGTTCAGCGGCGATGGCCTCGCGGATCATGTGGATGAGGCCGTCGCCCGCGCTCGCGCCATGGATGCCGACGGCGCCGATATCATCGACCTCGGCGCCGAATCGACCCGGCCGGGCCATACGCCGGTGCCGCCGGACGAGCAGTTGCGCCGCCTGATGCCGGTCCTGACCGAACTGGCCGGCACGCTCCGTGCGCCTGTTTCGATCGATACGTCGTCGGCCATCGTCGCCCGCGCCGCGCTCGAAGCGGGTGCCGCCATCGTCAACGACATTCGCGGACTGACAGCCGATCCGGAAATGGCGCGCGTGGCGGCCGAGTCGGGAGCGCCGGTCGTCATCATGCACGACGTCAAGATTCGCGAGGCGGACCAGCTCATCCCGAGCATTCTCGATGAGCTACAGCGGCGCATCGACCTGGCGCTGGCGGCCGGCATCCCGCTGGAGCGGATCATCATCGATCCCGGTTTCGGCTTCGGCAAAGTAGGGGATCTGAATCTCATGCTTTTGCGCCGCTTGCGCGAACTGACCACGCTCGGACGACCGATCCTGGCCGGTACGTCGCGCAAGAGCATGATCGCCCATGTGCTCGATCTGCCGGCCAAAGACCGTCTCGAAGGGACAGCGGCCACGGTGACACTCTCGATCGCCAATGGGGCCGACATCGTGCGCGTTCACGACGTGCAAGCCATGGCTCGCGTGGCGCGCATGGCCGACGCGGTGGTGCGCGGCTGATGGCAGACGCCTATCTGAGTCTCGGCGCCAATCTTGGTGATCGGGCTGCCACGCTGCGCCGGGCGGTGAGCGACCTCGCGACGCTCGGCACGGTCACGCGCGTATCGTCGCTCTACGAAACCGATCCGGTTGGCTACGTTGATCAGCCGAACTTTCTCAATGCCGTCGTCGCGCTGGAGACGGGGCTTGAGCCGCTCGATCTGCTGGCTGGAACGTCCGCCATCGAGCAGGCGCACGGTCGGGAGCGAAGTTTCAAGAACGCCCCACGCACGCTCGATATCGACATCCTCTTCTACGATGACCGTACCATTGCCGAGCGGCAATTGGTCGTTCCCCATCCACGGTTGGTTGAACGCGCCTTCGTTCTGGTGCCGCTGGCCGAGATCGCACCCGACCTGCCGCACCCTGCGTTGCGCACCACGGTACGTGATCTGCTCAAGCAATTGAGCGACGAGGAGCGCTCCGGCGTACGTCTGTTTACCGCGCCCAATTGGATTGCGCAGGAATAAGCAGGCGCGCTTACCCGTTGGGACAAACAGCCGTGCGGAATGAGGGAAACGCGCCCCTCCGAGCGTGGGCGCATAAAATGGAGGGAAACCAACCGTATGCCGATCTCTAAGGAACGCTTTGCCCAGGGAATCACGAGCCAGCAGTTCATCGACCAGATCGAAAAGAACCGGGAGCGCTTCGAGCAGAATCTGGAAGAGACCACTTCGATCTTTACGGATGAGGACCGGGCCTTCTTCAAGGAGCATCCAGTTTCGATCGCGGCGATCGCCGAGGACTGGTGCACCGACGTCGTCCAGTTCCTGCCGCCGATCATCAAGCTGGCCGAAGAGGTGCCCTCGATCACGCTGCGCATCTTCTTGCGCGATCAGAACCTCGATCTGATGGATCAGTATCTGAAAGAGGGCAAGTTCCGCTCGATCCCGGCCTTCGTTATCTATGACGCCGATTGGAACGAGTTGGGCCATTTCAACGAGCGTCCGTCCGAGGTGACGCAGGAGATGGCGAAAGAGACGCTCCGCTTCGCACAGGACAATAGCGATCTCGAAGGGATTCATCGGACGGTCGACAACATGCCGCCGGAGACCTACGCGGCCGTGCGCGCCAACAGCGCCAAGTTCCGCTGGGACAATATGCTGCGCTGGAACCGCGTCTTCATCGAAGAGATCAAGTCGATCGCCGGTGGGGCCAAAGTCGGCGCCTAACGCGATCTCCACAACTTAACCAGCCAACGGCACGCGCACAGCCGCGTGCCGTTTGTTTTGCGTCAAGCGAAAGGCCCGCTCCGGCATGTCCGGGCGGGCCTGGGTGTGAGGAGGAGGTTGGGGGTTCTTGGGGGTGAACAGTGTGTGACTGATCTTCTTCCGTACTGAGACCAAGGATGCAGCCTGAACGTGAGTCTCGCCTTAAGAAGCCGTGATACAAACCTTAAGTATTCTCAGTTCATCCGTCCCCTACGGAAACGGAGGCGTGGGCGGACGCGGGAGCTTAAATAACTCCCGCCCGGTCGGAGCCGGGCGGGGGAAAGGGAAGGGAAGGGAGATTGGGGGTTTGGAGCGTTGGGTACGTCTCCTCGGTTCTGTCTTAGAGGATAGCCGCCGAATCTGACAAGGATCTTAAGGAATTGTGAGATTTAGCTGAAATCAGTTCGGTCCCATTTTTCCGCGCGAACATCGCTGTTTTGCTCACAACTTAAGGATCCGTAAGGCTGAATTAATCCCGAATTAAGTCAGGAGACGTATACATAAATGAGACAAAGTTCGCAGGCGCACAACCAACGCGTTGCCCGCCCTCAGAGGAGGAGGTCCCCATGGCCGACCTACGCGTCCCTTCTGTTGGAAACCACTTGCGCTTTTCTGACGGAAAGAAATCCGGCACCATCACCAACCTGGTGACCGCCGATGGGAGTGAGCAAGTCGTCGGATTCATCGTCCACTACGGCTGGCGTGGGCATCACGCCAAGCTCATTCCGATGTCCGAGGTCAAGTGGGTCAATGAGGATAACGTCGTGCTCGAGCTTTCGCTTCGTCAGTTCGACAAGCTGAGCGATTGGACCGGCCCGACCGATCTCGAACCGATCGTGCCGGAATCAAAGCTTCATCCGGCAGCGGCAGCCGACTAATCGCCCAGATCCCCGGCTTGATAGCGGACCTCGCCCTGTACCAGCGTCAGCCAGGGCGTCATATCCGCGTTGAGAATCACGAGGTCGGCGTCAAGACCGGGTGCCAACGAGCCGGTGACGTGGTCGTCACCGATGACGCGCGCCGCGTTGGTGCTTGCCATGGCGATCGCCTCACTCAACTCAACACCGGCGAGTTCGTGCATTTTACGCACCGCCCGATCGAGGGAAAGCATGCTGCCGGCCAGTACGCCATCGGCGCGATAGCAGGCGCCGTCGCGCACGTCGATCGTCTCGTCCTGCAAGGCAAACGAGCGCAGATCGGTCCCAAGCGGTGCCATAGCGTCGGTAATGAGCACGATACGCGCGCTCCCTTTGGCACGCGCCGCGATTTGCAGCGTCGCCGGATGCAGGTGTACGCCGTCCGCGATCAGGCTCACGAAAAGCTCGTCGTTGGCGAGCGCTGTCCCGGCCGTGCCCGGCTCGCGGCTGCCGAGCTGACCCATGGCGTTGAAGAGATGCGTGACGAGCGACGCCCCCCGTTTTGCCGCCTGGTTGACCTCGGTGTAACTGGCGAGGGAATGGCCGATGGCGACGCGCATGCCGAGATCGAGCGCCACGTCGACTAATTCCATTGCCCCAGGCATCTCCGGCGCCAGGGTCAACAGCACGGTGCTTTGCCCGCCGTCGTCGAAGAGGCGGCGGAGCAGATCGGCGGACGGCGCCTGGATGAAGCCTGGTTGGTGCGCCCCTGCGCGGGCCGGATTGATGAACGGCCCTTCGAGATGCGCCCCGAGCACCCGTGCGCCGTTGTTCGGCTCGCGCATGACCGTCGCGACCGCCCGTGCGGCGGCTTGCATTCGCTCAATTGGCGCGGTGATAACGGTCGGCAGAAAGGCGGTGCAGCCGAAGCGGGGCAGAATGGCGGCCATGGCACGCACCGTCTCGGGGCTTGGCTCGGTCGTCAACATCATGCCGGCCGCGCCGTTGATCTGCAGATCGATCAATCCGGGCGCGATGATCCGGCCGCGCACAGAGATACGCCGTTCATCAGACTTCCGAAGACTCTTGACCCATCGATACGGACCGACGTTGATGATTTTCGAGCCCTCAACCGCGACGGCCCAATCGTCGTACCGAACGCCGTCCGGCGTGACCACGGGTCCGCCGTAGAAAAGGGTTCGTGCTCGCCGCTCCATGCGCCAACGCTTTCACTCCGTCATCCGTCAGAGTCTTTAGCATCGCACGTGCTCCCCAACTCGACCAGTTGACCATTTCTCCTTCACGCGCCATGCTGAAGATAACGAATGGCCACTGCTACAGGAGGTGCGGACATGGAGTTGGTGAATCCGACCATCCGTCGCTGGCAGACCGATGCGCTCGCCGACCCGGATGCCTACTGGGCGAGCGCCGCCGAACAGCTCCCCTGGTTCCGGCGTTGGGACCGTGTGTTCGATTGGGACCCGCCGACCTTTCGCTGGTTCAGCGGCGCGCAGACGAATATCAGCTACAACTGTCTCGATCATCATGTCAATCGTGGCTGGGGCGGCCACGCCGCGCTGATCTACCAGAACGAGCGCGGCGAGCGGCAGGTCTACACCTATGCCCATCTGCTGGCCGCGGTCAAAGAGACGGCAGCGGCGTTACGCGGCCTTGGCATCGGACGCGGCGATCGCGTCGCGGTCTACCTGCCAACCTGCCCGGAGGCAGCGATTACGATGCTGGCAGCCACCCGCATCGGCGCGATCCACGTCGTCGTCTTCGCAGGGTTCGGCAGCGGCGCGCTTGGCGATCGGATACGCCTGAGCGGCGCACGGGCCGTCGTCACGGCGGACGTCACCTGGCGCAAAGGGAGTGGTGTGCAACTGAAGCCGATCGTCGATGCCGCCATCGATGAGCCGGAGAGCACCGTCGAGCATGTCGTCGTCGTGCGGCGTGCAACCGGTGATGTGCCGATGCGGGCCGGGCGCGATCTGACCTGGAACGAGTTCCTGGCCGGTGGCGCCGGGCAGAGCGATGCGCACGAGGTGATGGAGGCGAACGAGCCGGCCTACATTCTGGCGACCTCCGGTACGACCGCCAGGCCAAAGTTGGCGGTGCACACCCACGGTGCCTATCAGGTCGGCATCAGCACCACTGCCCGAATCTGCTTTGGCCTGAAGGAGACGGACGTCTGGTGGGCGACGGCCGATATCGGCTGGGCGGTTGGGCACAGTCATATCGTTTACGCCCAGCTGCTGGCGGGCTGCACGACGATCGCCTACGAAGGCGCGCTCGATCATCCGTCGCCCGATACCTTCTATCGCATGGTGGAGCAACATCGGGTTTCGGGCGTCTTCACCTCGCCGACCGCTGCCCGGCTGCTGATGCGCTACGGCACCGAACCGGCGCGTAACTACGATCTCTCCTCAGTCGAGCGCGTCTTCTGCGCTGGTGAGATGCTCAACCCACCTGCCTGGGAGTGGCTGCAGCTGGAGGCGTTCCAAAATCGGGCGCCGGTGATCGATCATTGGTGGCAGACCGAAACGGGCGGACCGGTTGTCGGCAATCCATACGGACTCGGCATGATCCCGATTCAGCCCGGTTCCAGCGGCATCCCGCTGCCCGGCTTCGATATCGGCGTGATGAACGAGATGGGTGAGGAATGCCCGCCCGGCGAGAAAGGGATCGTCGTCATCAAGCGACCGTTCCCTGGCCTGGTCGCGACGATCTGGGGCGAGCCGGAGCGCTACGGGCGCGAATACTGGGGCCAGATTCCGGGTGTCTATTTCACCGGTGATTCGGGCGAAATCGACGAACAGGGCTACGTCTGGTTCGGTGGCCGTGCTGACGAGATCATCAAGATCGCCGGGCACCGGATCGGTACGGTCGAAGTCGAGAGCGCCTTCCTGCGTCATCCGGCGGTGGCCGAAGCGGGCGTCACCGGCCGGCCGGATGAGCTGCGCGGTGAGGTCGTCTCCGCCTTCGTCGCCCTCAAGCCGGGCAATCGGCCGTCGGCTGATCTGAAGAGCGAACTGCTCAATACCGTGCGCCAGGAACTCGGCCCGGTTGCCGTCATTGGTGAAATCAATTTCGTGAGTACGTTGCCGAAGACACGCAGCGGCAAGATCATGCGCCGCGTCTTCAAGTCGGTCATCCTCGATCGCGACCCCGGCGATATCTCGACCATCGAGGATGAAGTCTCGGTCGCCGAAGCACGCGACGCCTGGCAGCGCATGCGCGCCGAGATCGCCGATAGTTCCAAGATCGAGGAGTAGCGAGAACCGTAGGTCGGCCCGGGACCGAGGTCCCGGTCTCCATAGACGAAATCCCTTCGGGATTGAAGCTCTGTCTTTTCAATCCCGATTGGTATTTCGTCTGATAGCCCTTATTTCAACCTCGAACGTGACGCGCCCCGCGACGCACCTGTTGGAACGCATAGTACTCCCGGCCTGAATCTTGCGATTATGTTGTTGACCAATTGACACGGTCTCGGACATTGGCTTTGCCCTCGGGTGAAGCAGGAATCGCATCATCTTCAACGATTGGCAGGTGGGGGAGCATGGCAGCAGAGCGGACACGCGGCCGATTGTTGTCGGGCAAGAGCGGGACCGGACGGCGTACCAAACGCCGCCGCGCACAGTTTCCGGAGCCGGTTTGGACCGGCAGCAGGTCCACGCGGGTGACGCCCGCGCGTACGCCGGCTGACCCGGAGGCCGAAGTGGCCGAACTCGTCGAGCCGGCACTCCGCGATACACCTCCGCTTGATCTGATACACGTCGACGACCTCATGAGTACCGCCTCCTTGTAAATCCGCTTGCCGGTTCGG
>JAICWZ010000401.1 GCA_025966355.1 Thermomicrobiaceae bacterium | reverse complement strand
GGTGCTCATGAGATCGCGCTCCGGTGCCAGGACACGTCGCAGGCCCAGCAGGTTCTTGCGCAGCCCGAAGATCGTTTCGAGCGCCTGATGACTGTCGCCGTCGAAGACGGCACGCTCGACCTCATCGGAGCGTTCGGCGACGGCATCGAGCACCGGGAAGTAGTTATCGACGATGGCGTCAAGGATCGAATAGAGCAGGATCGCCGGGCCCGCCTTGTTGACCTTCGGCGCGTTTTCTTGCCAGCGCTTGACGGTGCCGTCGATCTCGATGCAGCCACCGTAGTGAACCGAAACGAGGTAGTTTTTCCCGACGAAGAAGGAGATCTCCTGCGTTTCGAAGAGCATCTCGCCCTCGGTCAGGCGCACGGCATAGAAGACGATGAAGAAATACGAGTCGTAGACGTCGATTTTCGGTCGCTGGTGTCGCTTCTGGGCGTCTTCGAGAGCTAACAGGTGGAAGTGAAATTCGTTCTCGATAAGAGCGAAGTCGTCGGGTGTCGGGTCGACGAGATCGACCCAGAGCAGCGTGTGCGGCTTGGCCACGAGCTGATCGAGCGAATTGAGCGTGACCGCATCCGCGTCGATCTCGGCCGTATTGAGCAGCTGGATCTTAATCACGCGATCCCCTACCCATTCGATGGTCGTTGCTTACGCCAGACGGCGATGATCTCGGCATCATGCGCGAAGGCGAGCTCCGGCAGATCGTTCATCGCGAAGCTCGCGATTCCGTCGCTTTCGTCGCTCATCGCAATGCTGCCACCAACCACGTCGGCGGCGTAGACCGCGAGCACTACCGGGTTGCCGGTGTCTGAATAGAGCCCAAGCAGGCCGGTTAGGCGGACTTCAAGACCGGTTTCCTCGAACGCCTCGCGAATGGCCGCATCTTCCACGCGCTCGCCACGCTCAACGTAGCCGGACGGAAAGGTCCATTTGCCTTTACCGGGGTCGATGATCCGTCGCTGCAGGAGCAGCCCGCTATCGTGCTCCAGCAACACGGCGACGGCGAGTTTGGGATCTTGATAGAAGGTGAGATGACACTGCGGGCAGTATGGTCGACGCACTCCGGCGTCATCGCGCCATTCGACGAGTGAGGCGCAGTGCGGGCAGAAGCGGATCGCGCCTCGAAAGTTGTAGCTCATGCGCGCGGCTTTACGGAAAACGCGCGCTGGATGCGGTCGTAGTCCTCGCGCGTGTCGATATCGTCGGGACGCTCGAACTCCGTCGCATCGACGAGAAAAACCGCATCACGATGCCGTTGGAGCAGCGGTCGCGCGCCGGTATCGCCGTTAACCTGCGCCAGTTCACTGAACAGCGCCCGCGCGATGAGCACGGGATTGCCGCGTCCCTCGCGATAGTTCGGCTGGATGATCGGCGCGTTCTCGGCGCGATAGGCGCTTGCCAGCCGGTCGATCACTGTCGATTCGACCAGCGGCTGATCTCCGAGAACAAAGACGACGGCGTCGACATCGGATGGCAATACGTCGAGCGCAACGCGCACCGACGAGCTCTGACCGCTCCGATAGTCAGGATTGAAGATCGTCTCCACGCCGGTGAGATCGATGCGCTGTTTGATCTCTTCGGCCGCGTGACCGAGCACGATGTAGCGGGGCGCGAGCGACGTTCGTCGAACAGCCGCCAGCGTATGCGCAAGTACCGGCTCGCCGCCGAGATCGAGCAGTTGCTTCGGCTCGCCCAGGCGACTGGACGAGCCGGCAGCGAGAATCACGGCGGCGATGCGGCTCATGCGTGCGGCGCTGGCGTATCGAGTTTCGCCGAGAGGAGCGTCGAGTCCGGTTTGTGTGGATCACGACCGCGCCGGACGGCGATGATTTCGGCGAGGATGCTGATCGCGACTTCGCCTGGATCACGGGCGCCGATGTTGATGCCGACCGGACCGTGAATGCGCGCCACTTCTTCCTCGGTGAACTTGCCGGAGGCGATGAGGCGCTGGTTTCGTTCGGCGCTCGTCTTGCGGCTGCCCATCGCGCCGATGTAGCCGGCCCGGCTCTTGAGTGCCACGTCCATTGCCGGATCCTCGAACTTCGGATCGTGGGCCAGCATGACAATGGCCGTTTCGGGACCAAGCGGCAGTTTTGCCAACGCTTCATCGGGCCACGCTTCGATCAGTTCGTCGGCGTGTGGGAAGCGTTCGTCCGACGCGAAGAGGGCGCGCGCATCGACGACTGTCGTGTGATAGCCAAGCTCTTTCGCGAACGTGACGAGCGGGATCGCGATGTGTACGGCACCGACGATGACGAGACGTCGCGGCGGGAGATAGCTCTCGATATAGACATCGAAGGTTTCCCCGCCGGCGAGCGTGTAGCTCCGTGTTTCGCTCTTGTCGCCGGGGAGCATTTCGGCGGCGTCCGAGACGACGAGCCGATCCAACTCTTGGTTGCCGAGCGAGCCATCGACGGCACCGTCAAAATGGAGCAGTAGCTTGGCGCCCAGCTGTTCGCCGCTGACGACTGTCGCCATGGCGACCGGATCTTCCTCCTGAATCGCCGTTCGCAGTTTTTCAAACATGGTCGTGCCGTTCATGCCTGATACGGCTCGATAAAGACGTCGATCACGCCGCCACAGCTGAGGCCGACGTCCCAGGCCATCTCGTCGCTGATGCCGTAGTGGACGAGTTGCGGCGTGCCGCTATCCAACACATCCATAGCGCGTTCGAAGACGTTGCCTTCGACGCAGCCGCCACTGACCGAACCGGACATACGCCCGCTACGCGTTACGCAGAGTTTCGCTCCGATTGGACGCGGAGAGGAGCCTGAGGCGCGCACCACCGTGGCGATGGCGATCGT
>JAICWZ010000529.1 GCA_025966355.1 Thermomicrobiaceae bacterium | reverse complement strand
GAACCGGCGTAGCGACCATGCGAGTGGCCCGACCACCAGCCGATGCGCAACGAACGACGGAGCGAATCGCGCTGCTGCCAGAAGACGCGCGCCATCTCCAGCATCGTCGCGTCGCCGGTGGCGTTATCGCCGATGCCGACGTACCAGGAATCGAGATGGCCGTGCAGGAGCACGAACTCGTCGGACGAATTGGCGCCGCTGATCTCGGCGACCAGTACCGGTATCTTGCGCCAGCCTGTGTCGAGCGTCGTCGAAAGCGCAACGCTGCCGCCCCGCTTGGCGAGCGCCATCAGTTCCTGACCGTCCGGGTTATTCACCGCCGTCACCGGAATCGACGGCTGGCGGCCCATCGAATCGAGATCGGGCGTGCCCCAGATCGTGGTGCAGATCCCCTCATGGATCGCCTGCCCCGGATTGATGAAGATACCGGCCAGCGCACCGGCCGCCATGACATCCTTCACCTTGCCCGGTGAGGCCATCCCTTCGGTCAGTACGATCTTGCCGGCCACATCGGCGCCGATATTCACGCCTGTCGAGAAGACGTCACCCGCGCCGGTGGCGGATTCGCTGGCCGAAATATAGACCAGCTCACCGGTAATCTCTTTGCCATCGGTCGAGACGGACATGGCAGCGGTCTTGGCGCGGTACGACTTGCCATCCGGCTCAGCCACGCGCACCGTCGCCTTGAGCGGCATCGAGATGAAGCACTCCGGCTCGTAGAGCGTATGCGGCACACCCCAGCTCTTGAGATGCCCCATCAGCGTTTCGATCGCCTCGCGCTCCTCGGCTGAACCGGAGGTGCGCGTCAGCGTCGAGAATTTTTCCACCACGCTCCACGGTACATCGAGCGAGATCGCATCGAGCAGCGCCTGCTCCTGCTTCTCGTCTTTCCACTGCACAAATGCCTTGACGCCGTCCATACGACGGCCCCCTTTCTTCATACGATAACAATCAACTACCACGTGATGACGGCTAACCCCGGTAGGGGCGACCACACCCGCTCGCGGGTACCCGGTCGCCCTCGTGGCCGATCGACAAGCTCGTCCGAAGGCTACCGGGGCAACCACAGGGGGTTGCCCCTACCCGAGCGCGATGACGGTGCGGTCGCCGTCGATCTTAAACGTCGTGCCGAACGGCTGCGACTGTTTACTCAGCAAGTCCAGCACCTTCCGGGCCTCCGCTCCGGTCGCCAGGCGCGGGAAGCCGGTCCGCTCATCAACCAGCATCGGGATGAGTTCGAGCGACCAGTCGCCCTCATCGACATGCAGCCGCGCGATGACCGACTCCGGCTCCATGAACTCCAGCACCCAGTCGAAGAGAAAATTCCCCAGACTGTAGATGATCGGCTTGCCGCGATAGACCTCGATCGGATGCAACGAATGCGAGTGGTGTCCGTAGATGACATCCGCCCCGGCATCGATCAGCGCGTGCCCCACCGGTGTCTGATATTCGGCCAGAATCTGATTGAAGCAGGGCGAGAGCCAGTAGCCCGGCACACCCCAATGGATGGCGACGATCACCAGGTCGGCCCCGGCGCGCGCTCGGGCGATTTCGGCGCTCACGCGCGCAAGATCGGCCGTGTCCGCCCAGGTATGTACCGGTGGCATGCTGCCCGGCTGTTCCGCCTGCTGGCCGATCTCCAGCTCGAACGAGACGTGAATCCGGAGCGGTGCGATGCCCGGCTTGCCCGGACGCGCGTCGGATTCGGGCGGCACGGTGCAGGCAACGCCGATGAGCGCCACGCGCAGGCCACCGGCCTTAAGCATGACCGGTCGCAACGCTTCATCCAGATCGTGCCCGGCACCGCAGCGCGCCACCGCGCCTTCGTCGCAGGCATCCAGCGTATCGAACAGCGCCTCGCGCTCGAAATCCATCATGTGGTTGTTGGCGAGCGAGACGGCAGCGATCCCCATGCGCCGCACGTCGTCGATCAGTTCCGGATCGGAGCGCAGATTGGCCCACTTCGGCACCGGCGTGCCCCGCCGCGACAACGGCATCTCCAGATTGGCGATCGCCAGATCGCTTCGCTCCAATTCAGCGACCACGTCGTGAAACGCACCCGCCT
>JAICWZ010000317.1 GCA_025966355.1 Thermomicrobiaceae bacterium | reverse complement strand
TCGACCGTGCGGACCACGGTGCCGCTGCGCGGGTTCGGCATGAGGCCACGGCGACCGAGGATGCGGCCGAGTCCGCCGACCTTGCCCATCTGATCCGCCATAGCAATCGCGGCATCAAATTCGAGCCAGCCATTCTGAATCTGCTGCACGATGTCATCGCTGCCGACATAGTCCGCGCCCGCTTCTTCCGCGACACGAACTGCCTCGCCGGCGGCGAACACAAGCACCCGCGGTTCTTTACCGGTGCCGCTCGGCAGCACGACGGTGCTTCGAACGATTTGATCGGCCTGGCGTGGGTCGATCCCAAGGCGAATGTGCGTCTCAATCGATTCGTCGAAATTGGCGAACGCCGCTTGCTTGACAAGATCGATCGCGCCGGTCGGCTCGTAGAGCTTTCCGTCCTCGACCATCGCTTTGGCGGCCAAAAACTTCTTGCCGTGTCGTGGCATGTCTCTCTCCTCGTGGTGCGTGCGGGGCGCTCGCCCCTCCCACTCTCGTCCGTCTCGCTAGCCTTCGACGTGAATACCCATGCTGCGCGCGGTACCTTCGACCTGCTTCATCGCGCCCTCGATATCGACGGCGTTGAGGTCGGGCATCTTCAACTCAGCGATTTCGCGCACCTGATCGCGGGTCACGGTGCCCGCCACCGTGGTGAGCACGTTCCCGGCGCCTTTATCGACACCGGCAGCGCGCCGCAACAGATCGGCGGCCGGTGGCGTTTTGGTCACAAAGGTGAACGAGCGATCTTCGAAGACGGTAATCACAACCGGAATAATCTGCCCGGCCTGACCCGCCGTACGCTCGTTGTACTCTTTGCAGAAGTTCATGATAGCCACACCATGCTGGCCGAGTGCCGGACCAATCGGCGGTGCGGGAGTCGCCTTGCCGGCCGGGATTTGCAGCTTGACGTAGGCGCGAATCTTTTTCGCCATTGGGAATTAACCTCCTCGTGGTACGAACGGGGAACACCCTCCCACAACTCTCAACAATGAACGTCCTGCGTCACGCCGGTTGAGAGCGACCGGCGAAACGCGGTTCTGGTTAGCCTTCGCGTTCGACTTGCAGGAAATCGAGCGTTACCGGCGTCTCTCGTCCGAAGAAGGAGACGAGTACCTTGACCTTCCCCTTCTCCTGGTCGATTTCATCAACGGTGCCACGGAAGTCGCTGAATGGTCCATCGACGATGCGCACCGTATCGCCAAGCGCCAGCGAAACCTTGACCTTTGTTGGACGAGCGTGCATCCCCTTGAGGATCAGCTGCACTTCATCGCCCTCAAGCGCGGCCGGTTTGTTGCCCATCCCGACGAAACTGGTGACGCCCGGCGTATTGCGCACGACGTACCAGGAATCGTCATCCATGAGCATGCGCACCAGCACGTAGCCAGGGAACACCTTCCGCTGCACGCTCCGCCGCTGGCCGCCGCTGATCTCGACCTCTTCCTGGGTCGGAACGACGACTTCGAAGATCCGGTCGGCAACGTCCATCGTATCGATGCGATGCATCAGATTCTGACGGACCTTGTTCTCATAGCCGGAATAGGTATGCACGACGTACCAGCGACCCTGTACATCGCCTTCTTGCGTTTCTTCAGATTGTTCACGTCGCTGAGCGAGACGTTCGCGCAATGATCGCGACACGAGCACCTCCTGGTTCGAGGCTTAGGGCATGGCCTGCCAGAGACGGACAAACAACGCGTCCACCCCGCCGAGTAGCAGCCCGAGCACGAGTGAGATGGCGATGACGACGATCGTCAGATTGCGCGTCGTCTCCTGATCGGGCCAGGTGATCTTCTTCATCTCGGAGATGCTGTCGTTGACGATGCGCTTCAGACTCGCGAAGCGCTGAAAACGCGGCTGAGCCTGACGAGCGCTCGGCTTGTTCGATCCACTCTTCGGGCTCTTCTGGCCTTTTTGACGCGGGCTCGCCTGGCGGTCTGTTGCGCTCGGTCGTGTCTTCGTTGCCATGGGCCCTTCCTCGGATAGAACTCTTCTCAAATTCCGCTTTCCATGCTCCGCCGTGGGACGGTTCCTCACAAACGAACGGGGCGAGCCGTGGGCTCCGCCCCTGAACGTGCTGCGTTCATTGCAGACGCCATTCCCTCAACTACTAAGAAATGGCAGGGCCGGCAGGAATCGAACCCGCAACCTGCGGTTTTGGAGACCGCTGCTCTACCAATTGAGCTACGACCCTAGACTGCGCTGATCCACGCGCTAATTATTTACCGCGTTTCTCGATGAACACGTTGACAGCGGCAGCGCGGGCAGAATTTGCGAAGCTCCAACCGCGACGGATCATTGCGACGGTTCTTCTGCGTGGTGTAGTTCCGCTCGCGACATTCCGTGCATTCGAGCGTAATCGTTGGCCGGTCGACCTTCGATCTCTTTGCCATGATAACACATCCCTCGTGACGATGTTGACCGGGCGCACGAACGCCGCACGCCCGGAGATTTCTCTATTTTACTACGCTCGTAACGACGCCTGCGCCGACGGTGCGCCCGCCTTCGCGAATCGCGAAGCGCAGCCCTTCTTCGATCGCCACCGGCTGGATCAACTCCACCTGCATCTGGATGTTGTCCCCCGGCATCACCATCTCCACCCCCTCCGGCAACTCGATCGAGCCCGTCACATCCGTCGTCCGGATGTAGAACTGCGGCCGGTAGCCGGGGAAGAACGGCGTATGCCGCCCGCCTTCTTCCTTCGAGAGCACATACACTTCGGCCGCGAAGTTGGTGTGCGGCAGAATCGACTTCGGCTGCGCCAGCACCTGCCCGCGCTGCACCTCATCGCGTTCAATGCCGCGCAACAGACAGCCGACGTTATCCCCGGCCACCCCTTCGTCCAACGTCTTCTGGAACATCTCCACCCCGGTCACCACGATGGCGCGGGTCGGACTGATCCCCACCAACTCCACCGTCTCACCGGTCTTCACCTTGCCGCGTTCCACTCGCCCGGTCACCACCGTGCCGCGGCCCTTGATCCCGAAGACGTCTTCGATCGGCATCAGGAAGGGCTGATCGATGGCCCGCTCCGGCGTCGGAATGTAGTCATCCACCGCCTGCATCAACTCCAGAATCGGCGCATACTCCGGGCTACTCGGATCGGTCGAGGTCGACTCCAAGGCCTGCAAGGCCGAGCCGCGAATGACCGGGATGTCATCGCCGGGGAAGTTGTACTCACTCAGGAGTTCCCGGACTTCCAGCTCCACCAACTCGAGAAGCTCGGGATCGTCCATCATGTCGACCTTGTTCAGGAAGACGACCATGGCCGGCACTTCGACCTGGCGCGCCAGCAGGATGTGCTCCCGGGTCTGGGGCATCGGCCCATCCGGGGCACTCACCACCAGAATGGCGCCATCCATCTGGGCCGCCCCGGTGATCATGTTCTTGATGTAGTCGGCATGGCC
>JAICWZ010000111.1 GCA_025966355.1 Thermomicrobiaceae bacterium | reverse complement strand
GGCCGGCCCCCGTTTTGGGGGTCGTTTTTGTTGTCCGGCGTACGAGGGGAGCCCTTTCGATGAGCGATCGGCTGATTATCTTTGACACGACACTACGTGATGGCGAGCAGTCGCCCGGCGCCACCCTGACGAGTTCGGAGAAACTTGAGACGGCCAGGCAGCTGGCGAAGCTCGGCGTCGATGTCATGGAAGCCGGTTTCCCGGCCGCTTCGCCCGGCGACCTGATGGCGGTGCAGATGATTGCGCGCGAGGTTAAAGGCGTCACGATCGCCGCTCTGGCGCGCACGAACGAGCACGACGTGACCAAGGCCTGGGAGGGTGTACGCGACGCCGAATCTGCCCGCATCCACACCTTCATCGCCACCTCGCCGGTACATATGAAGTACAAACTGCGCAAGAGTCCGGATGAAGTTGTCGAGGCAGCCCGCGCGGCCGTCACGCTCGCCAAGCGCTTCGTTGACGACGTCGAGTTCTCGGCCGAAGACGCGACGCGCAGCGAGTGGGATTTCCTCTGCCGTATCGTTGCCGTCGCCATCGAGGCGGGCGCAACGACGATCAACCTGCCGGATACCGTCGGCTATACGACGCCGGAGGAGTACGCCCGGCTCATCAAGCACATCAGGGCCAATGTACCGGGCGCCGAGGACATCGTACTGAGCGTCCATTGCCACAACGATCTCGGCATGGCGACCGCAAACACCCTTTCGGCGATCGATGCGGGCGCGCGACAGGCCGAAGTCACGGTCAACGGCATCGGCGAGCGCGCCGGGAACACCTCGCTCGAAGAGGTCGTGATGGCGCTGCATACGCGCAAGGATTTCTTCGGTGGGTTGGTGCCGCGCGTCGATACGAAGCAGATCGTACCGACCAGCAAGCTCGTCAGCCACCTGACCGGTATCCTCGTCCAACCGAACAAGGCAATCGTCGGCGCCAACGCCTTCGCCCACGAGGCCGGCATTCACCAGGATGGCATGCTCAAGAATCGCGACACCTATGAGATCATGACGCCGCAGTCGGTCGGCCTGGAGATGAGCCGGCTGGTGCTCGGCAAGCATTCCGGCCGCGCCGGCTTCACCGCGCGTCTGAATGAACTCGGCTTCGACGGCATTCCGAAGGACAAGATCAACGAGCTCTACCAGCGCTTCATCGAACTGTCGGATCGCAAGAAGACGGTTACGAATGCCGACATCATCGCGATCATTGAAGAGGACGCGCAGCCGAAAGACGATCTCTATGTCCTTTCCGGCTGGCGCGCGAACTCGGGCAACGATGGGCGCGCCGAAGCGTGGGTGAAGGTGCTCATCGAAGGCGTCGATCGCGAGGCGTCGGCCAACGGAAACGGACAGATCGACGCGCTCTTCAAGGCGATCGACAAGCTGATTCCGGGCGGCTGTTCACTCGAGTCGTTTCACATCGATGCGGTGACGCCGGGCGAAGACGCGCAGGGTGAAGTCAGCGTGCGCGTGCGCTGCGGCGAACATGTCTATAATGGTCGCGGCGTGGCGACCGATATTGTTGAGGCAAGTGTGCGAGCCTACATGAAGGCGCTGAATCGCGGGACAGTGGTAGCGGAGGTGACGGCGTAACAATGGGACAGACGATGACGCAGAAGATCCTCGCGCGGGCGGCGCACCAGGAGACGGTGACGCCCGGCGAGATCGTCGAGGTCGATCTTGATCTGGTGATGACGAACGACATCACCGCTCCGATCTCGATTGCCGAGTTCAAGAAGACCGGTTTGGAGAGCGTTTTCGACCCGAAAAAGGTCGTGATGGTGCCGGATCACTTCGTGCCGGCCAAGGACATCAAATCGGCCGAGCAGGCGAAAATCATGCGCGAATTCGCCAAAGAGCAGGGAACGCTCTATTTCGAGATCGGCCGTGCCGGTATCGAGCACGTCGTTCTGCCCGAGAACGGCCTGACGCTCCCCGGCCAGGTGATCATCGGTGCCGATTCGCACACCTGTACCTATGGCGCCTTCAACGCCTTCTCGACCGGCATGGGTTCGACCGATATCGCCGCCGGGATGGCGCTCGGTACCACCTGGGTCCGCGTTCCGCCGTCGATCAAGTTCGTCTACAACGGCACGCTCCCCGAGGGGATCGGCGGTAAGGACCTGATCCTGTATACGATCGGCCAGATCGGCGTCGATGGCGCGCTCAACTGCGCCATGGAGTTCACCGGGCCGGTCATTGACGCGCTGCCGATGGATCAGCGGATCACCATGGCGAACATGGCGATCGAAGCGGGCGCCACGAGTGGCATTTTCGGCTTCGATGACAAGACCAAGGAATGGCTCGCCGCCGTCACCGATAACGCATACGAGCCGGTCTTCAGCGACCCCGATGCCGAATATCAGCAGGTGATCGAGTTCGACGTCTCGCATCTCAAGCCGCTGGTCGCGCTGCCGCACCTCCCCTCGAATGTGCACGCCGCCGACGAAGTGGGCAACATGCCGATCCATCAGGTCGTCATCGGCTCCTGCACCAACGGCCGCCTGAGCGACCTGCGCGAAGTGGCCAAGATTCTTGAAGGGCGCCAGGTGCATCCGGATATCCGCTGCATCGTCATCCCCGGCAGCCAGGAGGTCGGCAAGCAGGCGACCAGGGAAGGGCTGGCGGACATCTTTATGAATGCCGGTGCGATCTTCTCGACGTCGACCTGTGGCCCTTGCCTCGGTGGCTATATGGGTGTGCTGGCGAAGGGCGAGCGCTGCGTTTCGACGACCAACCGTAATTTCCGCGGTCGTATGGGGCACCGCGAGGCGGAGATCATTCTGGCCGGTCCGCAGGTCGCGGCCGCCAGCGCAGTTCTCGGCCGGGTCGGCTCACCGCTCGAGCTTACCGAGCGCGTCGCGGCGGACTAGGGGAGGAAAAGACAGCATGCAAGTACGAGGCAGAGTCTGGAAATTCGGGGATGACGTCGATACCGACGTCATCATCCCGGCGCGCTACCTGATGACATCCGATCCGGATGAACTCGCGGCGCACGTTATGGAAGATATCGATCCCGATTTCACCAGTAAAGTGCAAGAGGGTGACATCATCGTCGCCGGCAAGAACTTCGGCTGTGGCTCATCACGAGAGCATGCGCCGATCGCCATCAAGGCCGCCGGCGTGAAGGCGGTTGTGGCTGAGTCGTTCGCCCGTATCTTCTACCGCAACGCGATCAACATCGGCCTGGCGTTGGTCGAGGCACCCGAAGCCAGCCAGGAGACCGAGACGGGCGATATTCTGGAGATCGACACCGACGAGGGCGGCGTACTGAACCTCCGAACGGGTGAGAGCTACGATTCACGGCCGTTCCCGGCGTACGTGCAACAGATCATCGATGCCGGTGGCCTGATGCAAGCGGTCTCGCAGCGCGTGCAGTCGAAGAGCGCCGCCCAATGACGGAGCGATCGTTTCGGATCCTGCTCCTCGGCGGCGACGGCGTCGGGCCGGAAGTGCTCAACGAGGCAAAGGCGCTGCTCGAGACGATTGGCGAGCCGGCCGGTGCGCGCTTCGCGTTCAGCGAGGCGTTGATCGGCGGCGCGGCGATCGACGCGCATGGCGTGCCAATGCGCGACGAGGATGTCGAGGCGGCACTCAATGCCGACGCGGTGCTGCTCGGTGCCGTCGGCGGGCCGAAGTGGGACCACCTGGGTAAAACGGAGCGGCCCGAAGCGGGGCTGCTCGGCCTGCGCAAGGCGCTCGGGCTGTTTGCCAACCTGCGCCCGGTCAAAGTGTTCGATGCACTGGCGAACAACTCGCCGCTCAAGGCGGGCGTCGTGCGGGGCAGCGATCTGATGGTCGTGCGTGAGCTAACCGGCGGGCTCTACTTCGGCCAGCCATCGGCCCGCACGACCGACGAGAGCGGTCGACACGCGGTCGATACGTTGCCGTACCACGAATCGGAGGTCGAACGGATCGTCGATCTCGCCTTCCGGCTGGCCGGTTCCCGGCGCAAGAAGGTGACGAGCGTCGACAAAGCGAACGTCCTCAACACCTCGCAACTCTGGCGCGAAGTCGCCATCGAGGTCTCCAGGAAGTATCCAGACATCACCTTCGATCACGCGCTCGTCGATTCGTGCGCCATGCGCCTGATCAGCCGCCCGCGCGATTTCGACGTCATGGTGATGGAAAATCTCTTCGGCGACATCCTGAGCGACGAAGCAGCCGTCTTGGCCGGTTCGCTCGGCATGCTCCCGTCGGCCAGCCTGAACGGCCGGCCGCCGCGCCGTTCGGGCACGACCGCGGCGCTGTTCGGCATGTACGAACCGGTACACGGCTCGGCGCCGGATATCGCCGGTCAGTCAATCGCGAACCCGATCGGTGCGATTCTGAGCGCGTCCATGATGCTGCGCTTCTCATTTGAGATGGGCGAGGCTGCCGACGCGATCGAAGCTGCCGTCGGTCAGGCGCTCGAAGAAGGGATGCGTACCGTCGATATCGCCACCAGCGGCGAAGTACCGGTCTCGACCAGCCAGATGTCGAGCCGCATCCGCACGCTGGCTGTGGCGCAGCTTTCGGCATAGCGCCCAGTTGGATGGCTGTCAACCACCACACCTGCCATTCTGAGCCGCAGCGAAGAATCTCTTCTGCGCTACCCGCGACGCCACGTACGGGAAACGGGGAGGAGATCCGTCACTGCGGTTCAGGATGCCAGGGAACGTGTGTCGTGGATGAGTAAAACGTCGTGGGAACGGGATTCTTTTGACACTCCTCGGAGTCAAGTGGTCGCCGATCGCGGGGGCGGTGCTGCCGCTGGTCGACATCGTCGAGGTGGCCGGTTGGGATCTGCGGGACGGATTGCCCGGGGAACGCCAGCTTCTCCACAATCTCGATCTCGATTTCAGCCTGGGCGTGCCGGATGTGCTCGATGAGGCATGGCTTGCGCGCTGTCGGGCCGCGATTGCGCGTACCGGCTCACCCTGGTTCAGCCTGCATCTCGGGTTCAGCAGCGAACGCGTTCGCTTCGATGGGCATATGCTACCCGAATCGCCGGTTCTCGATCGCGCGACCTGCCTGACCAGGATGATCGACGCGGTTGGGTTCGCCCGCGAACATCTCGATGTGCCGCTGCTCATCGAGAATCTCGACTACTGTCCGGAAGGTGCCTACGAGCATCTCTGCGAACCAGCGTTTATCGCCGAGGTTGTGGACACCACCGGTTGCGACCTGTTGCTTGATCTGGCGCATTTACAGGTGAGCGCCGACTGGTTCGGTTACGCAGTCGAGGCGTACGCGGCCCTGCTGCCGCTCGATCGGGTCGTTGAAGTGCATGTCAGCAGCCCGCGGCGCTCCGGCGAGCGATTGGACGACGTTCATTTTGATCTGGTTGACCGCGACTACCAGCTGCTTGAATGGTTGCTTGCGCGCACATCCCCGGAAGCCGTCGTGCTGGAATATACGCGCGCCGAATCGCGATTAATCGATCAGGTGCGCACGTTGCGTGCGCTGCTGGACAACTCGAAATCGCCGTTGCGTGGCGGCCTTTGAGGCGCCGACGTGGCCGAGGCGGGTTGACAGGACGGCGGTTCGCGGTATTATTTGTAAAGGTCAGGGTTGAAAAAGGCAATCAAGACGGCAGGCGTGACGAGTGCAGGTGACTGAAAGGGATCAGCCCATGAGTGTGGTAACCGAACCGATGGTGACATTGACCGTTGAAGCAGTTGATCAACTTCGCGATTATCTTCAGGAGCAGGGGACGCCGGAAGCGATGTTGCGCGTCTTCGTTTCGCCGGGCGGCTGCTCCGGACTGAGCTATGGCATGACGGTCGAAGAGGTCGCGGAAGACGACGATCACGTCATCGAGCAACACGGTGTCAAAGTGCTGGTCGACCAGTTCAGCGCCATGTATCTCGAAGGCTCTGAGATTGACTTCGTCAACAGCCTGATGGGTGGCGGTTTCACCGTCCACAACCCGAACGCCGTCGCGAGCTGCGCGTGCGGTCACTCGTTCGATACGGGCGAGAATGCCGGAACGTCGCAAGGCTGTGGCTGCGGCGCCTAGTCACCCAGGCCTGTCGCCGATCACTCGGTAGAACCAGGGCAACGGTAAACCGGACTCCAATTCGGAGTCCGGTTTCATCTTTGGCCGATTCTCGGTGTGCCTGCTTAGAATGCGATCTGTTCCTGCCCGCTCATTGCTCTCAGCGGATCGAAGGCGACATCCTCGGTTACCGGGCGATAATGATGCATTGCACGCAGCCGGTCGAAATCATGCTCCGGTACGGCGATCGGCTCGGAATCGATTTCGAGCTGGATGTAACCGTCGCCGTCGATTCCGCGCAGCAGTCTCCGCCCAGGATGCACATCGCTTTCCGCGATAATCTGATAATACATAGCGGCAATCCCACCCTGATCACGACCACGGGTCGCCGGATCTAACATAACGTTGATAAACGCATGTCACGTGCCACGGAGGTGCCAGAGTTGTTGCGCGGCGCAATCGGCGGCCGGAGTGCGGTAAAATGGGCTCCGATGCCATGGGGGAATGTCGAAATTGGCAGACGAGCATGACTTAGGATCATGTGCCGCAAGGCGTGCGGGTTCGAGTCCCGCTTCCCCCACCTCGTTCGACCGTCCGCCCTCTTTCACTCGAT
>JAICWZ010000582.1 GCA_025966355.1 Thermomicrobiaceae bacterium | reverse complement strand
GATAGCCGCCCACACGCGCCACCCTCACTCCGCGTTCGAACTCGGATCCTCAATATGCCGCAGATAGCGCTCGGCGGAGCGGCGCACTTTTTCTTTGCCATCGCCGCGGACGATGCCGCCGAAGGCGCCGTAGACGATGTCGTAGTCGAACGGCTCGAGGACGTCGATGATGTGGCGGATCGCGGCTGGGTCGAGCGGGATCGTGTTCGGGTAGCTGTACATAAAACTGACCCAATCTTGATCGGCGACGACTTGCAGCGTGTCGCCGCAGAAGAGGGCGCCCTTGCCGTTGGCTCCGTTCGCCCAGTGCAGCACAGCCGCGCCGGGGAAATGGCCGGCGCAGCGAATGATCGTGAGTCCGGGCAGGATCTCCAGCGTATCGCCGCTCCAAAATTCGACGTTCGGGCCGATGCGCATGACATAGCGCCGGTCAAGGTCCGGCAGGTGGATCGGCACGGTGCCGAGCGCATGGCTCCATTCATTCATCGTCGAGTAGTAGTGCGGATGCGACAGCGAAATCGCCATGGTCCCGCCGCGTCGCTCGATTTCCGCGATCGTCGTCTCGTCGAGATAGGTGAGCGTTTCCCAGAGCATGTTTCCTTTGTCGGTTTCGATCAGGAACGCGCGCTGGCCGATACCGAACTTCGGTTCAGTAATGATGCCGGTAACGCCCGGTTCGAGCGGATAGAAATTGTTGTGGTAATGCGTACGCATCTCCGCGAGGGTCGTCCATTGCTGTCCGTTGTGGCCGACGTATTGCCGGTCGTCCAGGCAGATCGGGCAGCCGGTTGGCGGGTTGGCGCTCGGCGGGAACTGGGTGCCGCAGGTGACGCAAATATAGGCGGCATCTCCCGAGTCGGGTCCGTTGAGCGCGGTCGTTGAGAGTGGCATGGTACTTCCTCCAGACGGCCTAGTCCTTATTTCCCTGTCCATTGTAGAGGACTCCCGGTGATAATTATTCCGAGCAGCATCCTCCATCGCACAGTAACAAAGTCGAGCCTCCGAACGTCTATATGAGCAACGATGGTTGCTCGGCTGAACGCTGGAAATCGAGGAGTCGTCAGGCGTGCGCGGACCAATTCGCTTGATCGAAGTCGCGGGTGTTGTTCTGCTCTTGATCGTGCTGGCGATCGTGGGGAGCCGGGTTTCAGCCGAAAGTGGCGACTCCGGCCGCTCCGGCTCGGGCGATATCGCCGGATTGATCGCACGACTGCGTCTGGCTGGACTGACCGTCGATGTCGAAGGCGACGCGCACGATGCGCGGCTTTCGGTACCCGGACGAACGCTGAATGTCGATGGTGAGCGCGTCGATGTCTATGCCTATGATGACGCCTGGAGTGCCGACGCCGATGCCGCGAAGCTCGTGGATAATGTCGGCAACGACCTGACGGACTGGATCGCCGCCCCACACCTCTTCCGCGACGATCGCCTGCTCATCATCCACGCCGGGGGCTCGCAAGAGCTGAATGAGTTACTGAGCAATCTGCTGGATAGCGGCGCGAATCTTCACGAAGTCCGGTGACGCGAGCGGCTTACAGCGCCACCATCTCACCCTCCCGAGCCACGTCAAGACCCGCCTCGCGAAGCATTGCATTCGACTCAGCGTCGTCGCGAATGAGCGGGTTACTCTGGTTGAGGTGGAGGAAGCGTATCTTGGCGCGCTCGGATACCGGTAGCGTCGCGAACCGCTCGATGCTGCTGGCGATG
>JAICWZ010000215.1 GCA_025966355.1 Thermomicrobiaceae bacterium | reverse complement strand
AGCGACGATGCCGCGCGTGTAATCACGCGTCACCGGCTCGTCGGCGAAGCGATAACCGGGGCCGCCGGTGCCGGTACCTGTCGGATCACCGGTCTGGATCATGAAGTTCTTGATGACCCGGTGGAACGGCACGTTGTTGTAGAAGCCCTGGGTGGCGAGGAAGTAGAAGTTGTTGACCGTAATCGGATCCTCGGCAGTAAACAGATTGATGACGATGTCGCCATCCGAGGTGTGCAGCGTCGCTTGACACCCCTTGGTCTTATCGAGCTCCATCGGAGGAGGCGACGACCACTGCTTCATGTTGTTCGATGACGACACCAATGAATCCTTTCCTGCGGAAGCCGAAACCCCGCATGCTGATTGAGCGGACGCAGGCGTGCTCGCCGATCCGCCACCACCACAGGCCGCTACCAGCGCACATACCAGGCCAAACGCGATAAGTCGCGCGAACGCGGACGTGGATCGAACGATCCACCGATTCACTTCGGTTCGCAAGGGCTTGGTTTCTCCTCCTCATAAACTTCGATGACGGGCCAACCGAACCTGGCCGCTACTCGGCACGTGGTCCGGCGGCCGCGACTTCGGCCGGCAAGCTGCCGGCAAACGGTTCGAAATTCCGCGCGAACATCTTCGCGAGCTTCCGCGCCTGCACATCATAGGCGTCCGGATCGGACCATGCCTTGCGCGGATTGAGCACGTTTTGTGGAACGCCGGGACAGCTTTCCGGAACGAGAACGCCGAAAATCGGGTCCGGTTCCGCCGGCACGTCGAGCAGCGCGCCACTCAATACCGCGTCGATCATGGCGCGCGTGAAGGCAATCGGCACACGATCCGACGTCGCGGCGCTGCCGCCGATCCAGCCGGTGTTCACCAACCAGACCGTGGAATGATGTGCGACCACCATCTCGCCCAGGAGCTTGGCGTAGACGCTCGGCGGTAACGCCAGGAACGGCGCTCCGAAGCAGGTGCTGAAGGTCGCTTCCGGCTCGGTCAGGCCAACCTCGGTTCCGGCGACCTTCGCGGTGTAACCTGAAATGAAGTGGTACATCGCCTGCTCCGGCGTCAGGCGTGAAATCGGCGGCAGCACCCCAAAAGCGTCGGCGGTCAGAAAAACGACGTTCCGCGGGTGACCACCGGTCCCGTCGACCGAATGATTCGCGATCTTCGAAAGCGTGTAGGCGACCCGCGTATTCTCCGTCAGCGTATCGTCATTGAAATCGACTTCACGCGACATCGGGTCCATCACGACGTTTTCGAGCAACGTCCCGAACTCTTCGGTCGTCTGGTAGATCTCCGGCTCCGAATCCTTCGAGAGCCGAATCGCTTTGGCGTAACAACCACCTTCGAAATTGAAGATCCCGTCGTCGCTCCAGCCATGCTCGTCGTCGCCGATGAGAGAGCGATTCGGATCTGTCGACAGCGTCGTCTTGCCGGTACCGGAGAGACCGAAGAAGAGCGCCGTATCGCCATCCTTGCCCAAATTTGCCGAACAATGCATGGAAAGTGCGCCTCGAGCCGGCAACAGGTAGTGCATGACAGTGAAGATCGACTTCTTGATTTCGCCGGCATACTCCGTACCGCCAATGAGAAGCATCTTCTTCGCAAAGTTGAGGATGACGAATGCGTCCGAGCGCGTGCCGTCGCGCTCCGGAACGGCATGAAAGCCTGGCGCCGAGAGAACGGTGAAGCCGGGCTCCTGGTCAAAATGAGTTCCCGCCGGCGTGTCGATGAAGAGATTCCGCACGAAGAGGCTGTGCCAGGCGTATTCGGTCACGACGCGCACCTGCAGGCGAAAATTGGGGTCGGCGCCGGTGTAGCAATCCTGAACGAATATGTCGCGGCCCTCGAAATACTCGGCCACTCGCGCCTGCAGCGCATCGAACTGCTCCGGCGAAAACTCTTTGTTGCCCTCCCACCAGATCCGGTCTTCGGAGGACGGTTCGCGCACGATGAACTTGTCCTTCGGTGTGCGTCCGGTGAAGCGACCGGTAGAGACGACGAGCGGTCCGTATTGGGAGATCTCGCCCTCGTGTCTGAGAATCGTCTGTTCGTAGAGTACCGAGGTAGGGGGAGTCCAGAAGACCGCACCAGGTCGCTGAATACCGAGTGATTCCAGGCCCTGGTGCGTGCCGGTACTCGCCACGTCCGTCGTATTCATATCACCTCCAGTGTCGACTGCTTGTTGCCTTTGTCGCGTGGACAGATTGATTCTTCCCTGCCACCGTCGAGCGGACGACAGCGTTCGCTCGAAACCATGCATGCGGCACAGTCAATCAGCGCGGCAACGAGCCACCGTCCGCACGCATCTTCTGATGCTACAACGGCCCGCGCCAACCGGCAATCATTGCCGAATACGCGACGATGCGATGCTATCCTCGCGCGCGCAATGCGCGGGCCACCACTCACGCAGGCGGCTTACAGAATCAACATCGCGTCACCGAAGCTGAAGAAACGATATCGATTCGTGACGGCCTCGGCATAGGCGTCGAGAATTCGCTCGCGCCCCGCAAATGCACTGACCATCAACATCAGGGTGGACTTGGGGAGGTGGAAGTTCGTTACCAGCGCGTCGACCGTTTGGAATTGAAACCCTGGAGTGATGAAGAGGGAGGTCCAGCCGGATTGCCCTTCGGCCCGCGTGCGATGCGGATCGATCGATTCCAGCGTCCGGCAACTCGTCGTCCCGACCGCGATCACCCGGCCACCGCGCGCACGCGCCTCGGCGATGGCAGCCAGCGTCTCAGGCGGCACGTGGAACCACTCGGCGTGCATCTCGTGCTCGCGTACGTCATCGACCTTCACCGGTTGAAATGTGCCGATGCCGACATGAAGTGTCACCTCGGCGATACGCACCCCACGTTCACGAATACCGGCCATTAATTCGGGCGTGAAATGTAAGCCCGCCGTTGGCGCCGCGGCCGAACCTTCGATACGCGAATAGACCGTCTGATAGCGCTCAGGATCGGCGAGTCGCTCGTGGATATACGGCGGCAGCGGCATTTCGCCGAACGCGCTCAACTGCTCCGCGACCGCATCGGGCAGCGCGACGACGGCCGAACCCTCGGGCCGGCGCTCGACGATCTCAACGCGCGCATCAGTTCGCTCGCCCTGTCGGTCGGCAAGCACGATCTCGCTGCCCGGCTTCAAACGACGCCCAGGCCGAACCAGCGCCTCCCAGCAGCCCTCACCGAGCGGGCGCAACAGCAGGATTTCCGCTTGCCCGCCGGTCGGTCGCCAGCCGTGCAGGCGCGCCGGTATGACGCGCGAGTCGTTGACAACCAGCAGATCCTCGGGAGTCAGGTATTCGATGATGTCGCGAAAGATGCGGTGTTCGAGTTGATTTCGAGCGCGATCGAGAACGAGCAGCCGCGAGCGATCGCGCGGCTCCAGCGGCGTCTGCGCGATCAGTTCGGATGGTAGTTCGTAGTCGTAGTCGGAGATCAGGATCGGTTCCCCGGCTCGATTGTGAGGTTGAGACGGCATCTACTCGCTCTCGTCGTCGTTGAAGAAGCTGCTCTGCTGATCGTCGCGACCGAGCGGGTAGGTGATCGAAAGATGACTGTAGGCATGCCGTGTCGCGACACGCCCGACGCGCGTTCTTTGAAGGAAGCCGAGCTGGATCAGGTACGGCTCGTAGACATCCATGATGGTATCGGGCTCTTCGCTCGTCGCGGCTGCCAGTGTATCGACCCCAACCGGCCCGCCGTCGAACTTGTTTACGATCGTCAGCAGGATGCGCCGGTCGATGTCATCCAATCCGAGCGGATCGATCTCAAGAAGATCCAGCGCCTCACGCGCGACGGGCGGAGTGATAACGCCTTCGGCTCGCACCTGAGCGAAGTCGCGTACGCGCTTGAGCAGCCGGTTGGCAACTCGCGGGGTGCCGCGCGACCGAAGCGCAATCTCGCTGGCAGCACTTGGGTCCATCTCGACGCCGAGGATGCGAGCCGAGCGCGCCACAATCTGCTCCATCGCTTCCTGATCGTAGAAGTCGAGCCGAAAGATCGAGCCAAAGCGATCACGCAGCGGGGAGGTCAGTAGCGCCAATCGCGTTGTCGCGCCGATGAGCGTGAAGCGCGGCAGATTGATGCGCATCGTACGCGCGCCGGGTCCTTTACCAAGAATGATGTCGACCGCGTAGTCTTCCATCGCCGGATAGAGCACCTCTTCAACGACCCGGCTCAACCGGTGGATCTCGTCGATGAAGAGCACATCGCCTGGCTTCAGGTTGGTCAGGATTGAAACGAGATCACCGGCTCGTTCAATCGCTGGGCCGGCCGTCACCCGCAGGTTGACGCCCATCTCCGCCGCAACGATCGAGGCAAGCGTTGTTTTGCCGAGACCCGGCGGCCCATAGAGCAGGACGTGATCGAGTGTTTCGCCACGCACCTGCGCCGCCTGGATACTGATGCTCAACCCGCTCTTGACCTTGTCCTGGCCGACGTATT
>JAICWZ010000115.1 GCA_025966355.1 Thermomicrobiaceae bacterium | reverse complement strand
GAGTTGCATCCTGACGCTGCGCGATGAATACCCCGATCTGCTGCCCGATTCGGCCGACGTCGAACGCATCGCACACAACAGCTTCATGCTCGACGAATTTCTGGCGAAGCTGGCCACGCAGGGCGAGCTTGGCATCAACTGGCGCTCCGATGCCGGTCCGCGCGTTCTCTTCCACGGCCATTGCCACCAGAAGGCGCTCATCGGCATGGGGCCATCGATGGCAATCCTCAACGCGGCCGGTTGTGTCGCGGAGGAGAGCGGCGCCGGTTGCTGCGGCATGGCCGGCTCATTCGGCTATGAAGCGGAGCATTACGAGGTGTCGCGCAAGATCGGCGCCGAACGGCTCTTCCCGAAGGTGAGCGAGCAGGCCAAGGACACGGTGATCGCGGTGACCGGCGTCTCCTGCCACGAGCAGATCGGCCATTTCACCAACCGCCGCCCGCTCCACATCGCAGAGGTGTTGGCAGCGCGCCTGGTCGACACCGCTTCCACGTAGGGGCGACATTGATGACGCCCGGCCGATGCGCGCATGCGCGAGGCGTGTCGTTCCCCCGCACCGTGAATGGCAACGTGCGTGTCTGGGCAACGGGGAAGGACGGGCGGAGGCTGAAGCGGTGCTGAATTATCCTCAGAGTGTGGCGGCCATGGCGCGGACGACCTCACGGCAGGCGCGGGCGTCGGCCAGCGCGCTATGGTCGGGGATGAGCGTCACTCCGAGCTGGCTGACCGCCTGGCCCAACTGATGCCAGCGAAAGCCATGGCCGTACTGGCTCGGTAATCCGGCGAAGGCCGCATATTGCTTCATCGCACAATGCCACGTCGCACGGGGTGGTGACAGCGTGACGGCGATGCACGTCTGCTGGATCAAGCGCCGGTCGAAGTCGGCGTTATAGACGATCACATGCCGGTAGCTCGCCAGCAGATCGAGATAGCGTGGAAAGACGTCCGCCCAACTCGGCGCCGTGCGCACCATTTCGTCGGTGATGCCGTGGATCGCTGTCGCATCCCTCGGTATTGGTTGGCGTGGCTTGATCAGCGTATTGAGCAGAACCCGACCGCTGTTATCGATCGCCGCGATATCGACCAGTTCATCCCGATCACCAAGACCGGTCGTTTCGGTATCGAGATAGACCACATCCGGCCGCCGGATCATCTCCAGCGCCCACTCGATCACCTCAGTCCGGGCTGCCCGCGTCACCCGCATGCCGCGCCTCCGTTCGTACACATATTAACCGAACGATAGCACGCGAGCAGTCCTCATCCCCAGCCGCTTTCCCGCACCGCGCGGGAGAGGGGAGACGGCGTGCGAACATCGCGCCGGGACCGAGGTCCCGGGCTCCGTAGACGAAGTCCCGTGCGCGGGACTGAGAAGGATTTGCCCCATCCCCGGCAGGGACTTCGTCCGATAGCCCAATGTTTCAACCTCAGGCGACGGTTGGTCCGGAATTACGTATCAGGAACACGCTCACGTTCGCATAAAAACACCCCTCTCCCGCGCGGCGCGGGAGAGGGGCCGGGGGTGAGGGAGGTCTACCGCTCCCGGTGCGGGACAGCCATGCTTGGCACCGGTGGTCCGAATGGTCGTCGTGCTTCAGCCGTCCAGTCATATCTGACGATCGCGACCAGCGCCATGACCAGCAACAGCAGGAAGAAGAGCGCCACCATGCCGCTGTTCCCCTGAATGATGACTGAGAGCACGTTGGCGAACGGCGGGCCGAAGATGGCCACCAACATCAGTTTCTTGAGGAAGGCTGAGCCATCCGGCCGCGCGGCAAGTAGCGCGCCCGGGACCATCAGGAAGACCATGCCATGGACCTGGCTATGATAGGCGACGAGCAGCGAGACGATCATCGTCGCCAGCATCTGATTGGCAAAGCGCGGGCTGCGCGGGTTCCAGGCGCCGCGCCAGAGCACGACCAGCATTGCCAATGAGATGATCGAGAGGAGCGCGGTCAGCACCAGCCCTTCGGTATCACCGATACCCGGAAAGAGATTGAGCACCAGCGCGCGCCAGCTGATCATGCTCCGTGGATCGATCGCCAGGCCGCCGTTGTAGTTCGGGTAGTCGATCAGGATCATCCGTACATAGGCGACGATCCCCTCGATTCCACCGACCGCCAGCGATGACAGAAGCAATCCGAGAGATGTCAACGCCGCACCGGCGATGGCGCGGAAGCGCCCTTTGAGGAGGATGACGGTCAGCAAGACGACGGCGTACTGCGGCTTGATCAGCAACAGGCCGAACCAGGCACCCGCGCGTAACTCGTCGCCGCGGATGAGCGCCTCGTACCCTCTCCAGAACGCGAAGAGCAGGATGATCACCAGCTGGCCGACCAGGAAGGCATCGACCAGCGGGAAGAAGACGAGCAGCAACAACGTCACCGCGCGGCGGTGTTCCTCCGGAAAGCGCCGCGCCAGCGCTCGCGCCACCGGAATTGCCAGCAAGAGATTGGCGAGCGTCCAGAGCAGAAAGCCGATCTGTGGCGGCGGTAACGTAAACGGCTCGAAGAGCGCCAGGAAGATCGGCGGGTAGGGCGTCGGGCCGACCTTCAGCGCCATGTTGCTGATGCCATCCGAGTAATAGCCCAGAAACGGCTGCATGTAGTGGGCGATCGCGTTCAGGTCGTAGCCCGCTTTGGGACCAACGACGTCGAACGCTTTCGCGGCGCCCCAGAAGCGGCTCCAGTCGACGCCCACCACATAGAACATTCCCATGGCGGACCACTCGACCGCGAAGCGGACGATCCAGAAGATGACATTGAGCACGAGGCCAGCCAGTAAGATCCCGCGACGAGAACCAATGGCGGCGCGAAGATGCGCTCGATCGAGGCCAACTGCCGGATTCACATTCAATTTCTCTCACCTGTACCTGCGAACCGCCGATGACGGAAGCCCCAACTCCCGTCGCCTGCCGTCGCTCTCAACCTGGCGTTGGGGCGACTTCGGCGTGTATCCATTTACGATCTCTTTGCAGGTATCGCGCCACGCCTCGGAGCGCGTGGCACATCGTGGCGCCGGGCCTGTCCGTTCAGGGCGCCGCCTCGATGACATGTACAACGCCGAAGAGGTGCGTTCGGTCGCTCATCGGCCGCAATCCCGCCTGTTCAACCAGTCGTCGCGGCTCGCGATTCCAGTGGCAGCCGAACGCCCGGGCCTGCCGATCGGCCAGTCGATCCTGCAACCAGCCGAAGAGTCGGACGCGGCTACGGCCATGTTCGAGCAGCAGAATACGACCATCCGGTTTGCAGACGCGTCGCATCTCACGCAGCACCGCCAGCGGATCGGGGAAGGTGCAGGTGCTGAGCGAGGACGTGACCGTATCGAAACGAGCGTCCGGAAAGTCGAGCGCCGCACCGTCCATCAGCTGGAAATCGACCGCTCGACCGAGCTCATTCACCCGCCGGCGCGCGATGTCGAGCATTCCCTGACTGAGATCGACCGCCGTCACGTGGCAGCCGGGCGGATAGAATTCGAGGTTACGACCCGTGCCGGCCGCGACCTCCAGCACATCGCCACGAGCGCGGCTGAAGATGCCACGTCGCAAACGATTGAACAACAACCCTTCCGCGATCCGCTCGGCACGATCGTAGCGAACGGCTATGCTATCGTACTTCCGAGCAATCTCCGCGGCGGAAAATTTCACCGGCATCGGCACCAACTCCCGTACGACGGATCAGCGGCAACAGTATCATGATACGCAGTTGAGGCATGGGAGCAACGAGGAGCGAGCGAGGAGTCACAAGAAGAAGCACAAACACGAGATGCTGGAACAGCCAGACGGCCTCGAGCCGAGCATCTCGAAGAAAGAATACAAGAAGGCGCTCTACGAGCTGCGTGTCGAGCTCGTCAAGCTGCAACGCGACATCATCGCCAACGATCGCAAGATCCTCGTCCTCTTCGAGGGGCGCGACGCCGCCGGCAAGGATGGCACGATCAAACGGATCATTCGCGATCTCAGCCCACGCGAAACCCGCGTCGTCGCCCTGGGCAAACCGTCCGAACGCGAGAGCAGCAGTTGGTATTTCCAGCGCTTCGCCGCGCACCTGCCGGCGGCGCAGGAGATGGTGCTCTTCAACCGCAGCTGGTACAACCGGGCCGGGGTCGAGCGCGTCATGGGCTTCTGCACACCCGAGGAATACCGCGAGTTCATGCAGGACGTGCCGCGCTTCGAAGAGATGCTGGTTGGCTCCGGTATCTTCCTGCTCAAGTACTACCTCGACATCAGCAAGGATGAGCAGCGCCAGCGGCTCGAAGACCGGCGAGACGATCCGCTGAAACAGTGGAAGATTTCGCCGATCGATGCCAAGGCGACCAAGCTCTGGGATGAGTACTCACAGGCGCGCAACGAGATGCTGGCCGGCACGCACACCGCGACAGCGCCCTGGACGATCGTCCGCTCCGACAACAAGAAGCTCGAACGGATCAATCTCATGCGCGATCTCCTCACCCGCGCCGACTACGACGGCAAAAACCACGAGGTCCTCCTCGTCGACCCGGCCATCGTCTTTGAATACCAGGACGCCTACCTGAAAAACGGCATGATCGCACCGTAGGAGAAACGATGGGGGCGATCGATGGCGGTTCGCGCGGGCGACCGGCGCCTGACGAACGATCGTTCGGATCGATTGCGCATGTGCCGCCCGCGATCGAGGATGGAACGAGAGAGATGGATGAGAGAGACGCAGATGACCCCGCTCTCACGGCGAAGCACGCCGGGTTGCGTTATGTGATGGATCGGCGACCGGGCATCCAGCGGAAACGGGTCGGCAAGACGTTTCGCTACATCAACGTCGATGGGGCGCCGATCACCGCGGAGAACGAACTGGAGCGGATTGCGAAGCTGAGCATCCCTCCGGCCTGGACGGATGTCTGGATCTCGCCCGTTTCAAACGGCCATCTTCAGGCAACCGGGCGCGATGCCAAGGGGCGAAAGCAGTACCGCTACCACCCAAAGTGGACTGAAGTGCGGAATGAGACGAAGTTCCACCGGATGGTCGCCTTCGGCATGATACTCCCGGAGATACGGGCGCGGATCGGCCGGGACCTCAGGCTCTCCGGACTGCAGCGTGAACGGGTGCTGGCGACGGTCGTGCAGCTCATGGACGAGACGTGCATTCGGGTCGGTAACGCGGAATATGCCCGGGAGAATAACCACTACGGGCTGACGACCCTTGAGCACGAGCACGTGCAGGTGAGCGGTGACATCTTGCACTTCCAGTTCGTTGGCAAAGCGGGTCAAGAGCGTGAAGTGGATGTCCGGGACCGTCGCGTGGCCAGGATCGTGAAGCGGATGGTGAACCTACCAGGATACGAGCTCTTCCAATATATCGATGAGGGCGGTGACCATCACACCATCGAGTCGACCGACGTGAACGAGTACTTGCACGAGATTGCCGGGGAGGACATCACCGCCAAGGACTTTCGCACCTGGCATGGTACGGTTCGCGCCGCTCAAGCGCTGTCAGATCTCGGCATGTTCGACTCAGACAGCCAGGCCAAGCACAACGTTGTCGAGGCCATCAAAGCCGCGGCCGAGCACCTGGGCAACACGCCGGCCATCTGCCGCAAGTCCTACGTGCATCCGCAGGTGCTCGACGCATATTTCGATGGAACACTCCTGGACGCGTTTGAGCTCGGAACCCCGAAAGACGCGGCCGCCGGCCTGAGCCTGGATGAGGCCATCGTTCTGGCGTTGCTGTGCGAGCTCGAGGAAACGCGCTAGAACCACGGTGCCGAAACGACCCGAGCGTGAGGGAGCAGTGCTGAGCGCAACGCCCAAAGCCGCGCTCTTGACAATCCTCATTCATCTCGCTATGATCATTCACATGGATTTGAATGATCACGGAGTGGTGAATGAGTGAGTTCCCGGCGCATGTCTTTGTCATTCGCGATCTGGAGACGCTGAAGGCGATCTCCGATCCGCTGCGGTTGCGGCTGTTTGGGCTATTGCAGGGTGAGGCGCGAACCGTCAAGCAGCTCGCGAAGGAGCTGGGCGTCGCGACGACGCGGCTCTACTACCACATCAACCAGCTCGAGGAGCTTGGTTTGGTGCGGGTGGCCGAGACGAATCTGGTCGGCGGCATTATCGAGAAGCAGTATCAGGCCGCCGTGGCACGCATCACGGTCGATCGCGGGCTGCTGACGCCGGGCGCGGGGCCGGTCGACCCAGCACTGGAGACGATGCTCAGCGCCATCCTGGATGGTGTGCGTGAAGCAGTGCGCGGCAGTGTGCGCGCCGGGCTGATCGATCCGACCAGCGAAATACCGGCCGAACGCGGGTTACTCCTCGGTCGCAAGTGGCTACGCCTTTCGCCGGACGATGCGGCGTCGCTCTACGAGGGACTGGTTGCGCTCCTCTCCGAATACGCCGAGCGTTCCTCAGATGCGGACGAGAACGACCTGCCATACGAAATCGTTGTCGGCCTCTATCCGGTAACAAATCCGCCGGAGAAGAATCGGGAAACG
>JAICWZ010000313.1 GCA_025966355.1 Thermomicrobiaceae bacterium | reverse complement strand
TGCGTATTGCATTGCACCTCCCAGAGAATGGATGACCCGGTTATCGACGGCACACATCGATCGCGACGCATGACGCCGTGATGACCGATTAAATAGCCATCGTGCATCTTACCGGATCGGTGCCGGGGTCGGTCAAGCGGGTGGTTTGCGCTGTGGGGGGCGACGTTGGGAGTTGTTTGACTGCAACATGGCGCCGATCACACGGCCGATCTTGACGGCGTTGGCGTTGACCGGCTTGGCAGCGGTCCGATTGGTCGTGGTCGCCGTCTTCGGTTTTGCAGCCGGGCGGTTCGGCGCGGTTGACGTGCTGGACGTGGCAGCCTGGCGATTCGGCGTAGCTGATGTGCTCCGCTGGGCGGTCGTCTGGGTCGGACGCGGCTTGGCCGGTGTCCCCGCACGCTTCACCGGTGCGGCCTTCTTTGGTGGGGAGACGATGGTGCGGGCCGCACGGAACCAGCGATTGTTGGTGAGTGGATTGTTGACCGGTTCGAGGTGACCGCCTCGTCGCTTCCAGAAATAGCGGCTGATCCACATGCCGGCAAAGCCGGTGAACACGGCGATGATCGCCGTCGGATCATCCGGATTGGCGCTGACCAGGCTGCTGCCACCGTAGTGCAGCAGCAGAAGCGCGCCTGTGCCGACGAGATAGCCGACCGCCCAGGCGGCCGTTTCGCTAAACGCCTGCCCGACGCGACGACAGCTTCGCCACGAGATAAAAAAGATCAACGGCATGATAAGCCACACGGGAACCTCACAATAACCCTGGCTGAAGCGTGATTAGATCAAAGCCTACTCAACAACGATGGCGTCGTATTCAGAGCGGTTGCCCAATTGTATCGTACACAGCCGAGCGTACGCCGGACGACGCCGGAACAGCCGGAGCAAGTAAAATTGCGACGAACATCGTGATTCGGACCCGCGTCTCAATCGTCTGGCAGCTTCTCCGATCATGGCACAGTCTCCAACATTCAATGCGAGCGATGCGCCCCATGCGACCGTGCAGGGCGTGGTCGAGCGCATCACCTATCAGAACCCGACGAGCGGCTACACCGTGCTCAAGCTGAAGACGCCGCGTGGTGCGGAGGTCGCGGCGGTCGGCCAGCTGAGCGGCGTCAATCCGGGTGAGCGGATTCAGCTCGAAGGCGTCTGGGCGAGCCATCCGCAGCATGGCCGTCAGTTCCGCGTAAGCGGCTTCCGCACCGTTCTGCCCGCCACCGTCGAAGGGATCCGCAAGTATCTCGGCTCGGGGCTGATTCGCGGGGTCGGACCGGTGACGGCGCGACGCATTGTCGAGCATTTCGGCGCTGAGGCGCTGGAGGTCATCGACGAAGAGCCGGAGCGCCTGCGCGAAGTGCACGGGCTCGGTGCCAAGCGTGCGGAGTCGATCAGCGCAGCCTGGGTCGAGCAGCGGGCCATCAAGGATGTGATGGTCTGCCTCCAGAGTCTCGGAGTCCATACCGGCCACGCCGTGCGCATCTATCGACAGTACGGCGACGAAGCGGTTGAGATCGTGCGCACCGATCCCTACCGGCTGGCGCGCGATATTTGGGGGATCGGCTTCAAGACGGCTGATTCGATTGGCGCGGCGCTCGGCATTCCGCCCGACGCCCCGCAACGATTGGCCGCAGGATTGCGCCATACACTCTCGACGGCAGCCGACGACAACGGCCATGTCTACCTGCCGCGTCCGGTGCTGATCGAGAACGCCAGCCAGCTGCTTGGCTGCGATGCCGTACAGATCGAGGATGCACTGCCGCTGCTCTTCGAGGCACGCGATGTCTTTGTCGAAGTACAGGATGACGAGGAAGCGATCTACCTGGCGCCGCTCGGCGGCTCGGAGATCGGCGCTGCACAGCGTGTGGCGCGGCTGATGGAGTCCGAATTTGATCGCATGAAGGTTTTTCAGACGGTCGATTGGGAGGTCGCGTTTCGCTGGCTGGCCGACGATCAGGGTGTGCCGCCGTTGGCCGAGCGGCAGGTTGACGCGGTCAAGCTGGCGCTGACGAATCGCGTGACCGTGTTGACCGGTGGTCCGGGCACCGGTAAGAGCACCACCGTGCGCTCGATCGTGACGCTGGCGCGCGCCAAACGGACGAGCGTCATCCTGGCGGCGCCGACCGGCCGGGCTGCCAAGCGCCTGAGCGAAATCACCGGCCATCCGGCCAAGACGATTCACCGGCTGCTCAAGCTCCAGCCGGGCGGTTCGGCCGCCTTCGACGAACACAATCCGCTCGACGCGGATCTTATCGTGGTCGACGAAACCTCGATGCTCGACATCTACCTCTTCAATACGCTGATGCGCGCGCTGCCAGCCGGAGGACATCTGTTGCTGGTGGGCGATGCCGATCAGTTGCCGTCGGTCGGCCCCGGCAATGTGCTGCACGATCTGATCGAGAGCGGCGTTGTGCCGCTGGTACGGCTCGATGCCGTCTTCCGTCAGGCGGAGGAGAGCGCCATCATCCGCAACGCGCACCGCATCAACCATGGTGAGATGCCGCAGACCGGCCGCCAGATCCGCGATTTCGCGCTGCTACGGGTGGCCGATGAACCGAACCCCGGCGAGACGGCGGCTGAGCTGGTGCAGGATCTGGTGAAGCGGCGCCTGCCGCAGGCGTACGACCTGTCGCCCGATCAGATTCAGGTGCTCTGCCCGATGAACGGCGGACCGGCCGGCACGCGACGGCTGAACGAACTGCTGCAAGAAGCGCTCAACCCCCTGGCGCCGGGACGGCAGGAAGCGCGCGTCGCCGGGCGTCTCTATCGCGTTGGTGATCGGATCATCGCCTTGCGCAACAATTACCAGCTGGAGATCTTCAACGGGGACATGGCGACCGTGCGCGCGCTGAATCTGGTTGATCAAGTGATGCAGCTGGAGCTGGACGATGGACGGATGCTGGCGGTGCCGTTCGCTCAGCTCGACGAGTTCACCCACGCGTTCGCCATCTCGGTGCATCGGGCGCAGGGTTCCGAGTTTCGGGCTGTCGTCATGCCGGTGCTCATGTCGAACTACGTCATGTTGCAGCGCAATCTGCTCTACACCGCCGTCACGCGTGCCCGCGAGCTGGTGGTGCTGGTCGCACAGCCCAAGGCGGTCGCCATCGCCGTCCGCAACGACCGCATCTCCCAGCGCTACACCTCGCTTGCCCGAAGGTTGCAGGGGCTATTGCCGGACCTCGCAACTCCGTAGGGGAGCAACCCGTGTGCTCCCACGGTCGCCGTCGTTCCGGCGACCGCGTCCTCCCCGTTTCCGCGCCACCGACGTCCATCCGAAGGCAACTCAACGTCGCCCGCGCGTGTTTCGGATGACGCGGGCATCAGGAACACGTCGCCGGTCGAACGTAAACGTGTTTCGCGACGTTGAAATCGGGGCCACGATGCCAGTCGAACGTGGTCGTGTCTCGATCGACGTTGTGGCGGGGGGAACGGGGAGGACGCGGTCGCCGGAACGACGGCGA
>JAICWZ010000447.1 GCA_025966355.1 Thermomicrobiaceae bacterium | reverse complement strand
GCGAATCAATATGTAGGATTCGGCAATGACCAAGTTCGTGGTAATGAGCAGTCGCGACTTAGCCAGCAGGGCTCGGTACTGATCAACCGCGACCTGATGGTGTGCATCTCCACGTACCGCAATGGCGATCCACGCACCTGAATCTACGAAGACTTCATGGGGCACTAAGGTTGTCCCGCACGATCATCTCGGCAAGGTATGAATCGTGCCGCTCCGAGAGATCTTTTGGCCCATCATCGACCAAACCGATGATATCGAGCAGCGGGTCGTCCTCGATCGGCAGATCATCCAGCAATCGATCCACCCCCTGTCGAACGAGTTCTGCAATTGACACATTGCGGCGATCGGCGATCGCCCGTAAGCGACTGAGTTGTTCGGGCTGAAGATAGATTTGAATTCGCTTCTTCGTAAGGTCACGCATTCGTACACCACCTCCGTTAAGGTAGAGAAAGTATACCTCAGCGAAAGCTGCGACTGGATTGCTCGAATATGGATGAAACTATCGGGCTGAGACGTGACGAGCGCTCATGACGGTTGTCAGAGAGGGCGGCTTGTTTGAGCCGCCCTCTGCCGCTGCTTTCCGCGTTAGCGGTGCGAGAGACGTGGGATGAACGCCATGCTGGCGGCCCAGGTGACGATGTGCATGGCCAGGAGCGTGACGATCATGGATGCGCCAGCGTCGGGAAGCGAGACGACCGGCAGGAACGAAAGGACCAGCACGACCGTCGCGACGATGCGGAAGGTCCGTACCGGGCGCTGGGACAACCAGCCGATCACGGCGAATGTGCTCGCCGCAAGGGCGATCCCGATTCCGGTGGTGGTGGCGATGAGTCCGGCCGAGAGACCGGCATCTCCGACCAGATCAACGCTCTCCGAGACGGCTCCCAACGATGAGGCAATGGCATAGACGACCAGGTTGACAATCGCCGCGCCGATCGCGACCGCACACATGAACAGCGCACCAGCCGCAATCCGCTTCCAGAACGGTTGCTCACAATCAGTGAGGTGTGCGTACGTCCGCGCGAGTTGTTGGTTCATCTTCGATCGATCTCCTCTGTTGTGAAGCGCGATCGCCGTTGGGTTGAGCGACCACGTTCGGTTACAATACGAGTGCATTGTAAACGGACAGGGGCTCCGTGTCAATGCAGTCGCATTGTAAAAGAGTGAGCGCGAAATGCCGAAGATCGTCGACCACGAAGAGCGACGCCGTCAGATTGCCGAGGCCGTGTTGCGCGTCACGGCGAAGCGCGGGCTGGAGGCAGTGAGCTTGCGCGATGTCGCCGCGGAGGGCGGCATCTCGATGGGCCGGGTTCAGCACTACTTCACCAATAAAGACGAGATGTTGGTCTTTGCGTGCGGCTTTATGATCGAGCGAATGAACCAGCGGATCGCCGAGCGAATCGCCGCGGCCCCGGCCCCGAAAACGGGCCGGGAAATTCTGCGGAGTGTGTTTGTCGAAATTCTGCCGCTGGATGAGGAGCGTCGCGAGGGCACCCGCGTGTGGATCGCATTCTTGGCCCGAGCGTCACTGGAACCCACCCTCAAATCGTTCATGCGCGATACCTGGATCGCGGGGCATCACAACATCGCCGCCATGATGCGTGCCGCTCAGAAGCGAGGCGAAATCCCGGCCGACCGCGATCCGGAACGCGAAACCGTCTCCGCATTGTCGCTCACGGATGGCCTCGTCTCCCACGTCCTCATGGGCCACTACAGCGCCGAAACCGCCCTTCGTGCCATCGACGATCACCTCGACCGCCTCTTCGCAACCAAATCGCGCGGCCAGGCCGATTGCGTGAGCCGCATCGGGATTGATGCGTGACGTGACAACCGGTTCGATCGTCGTCAGACCACCGCGATCACGAACCGAAACGATATGATTTCGACAGGTTGGACTACGACTCGTCGTATACGATCAGGGGGCAAATTGAGAACGGTGGGAGCCTGCGAGGCGAAGACGAAGCTCTTTCAGTTGCTCGACGAGGTCGCAGCGGGTGAAATGATCGCGATCACGAAACACGGCAGGATGGTAGCGATCCTGACGCCTCCGGACGAGCGGTCAGGTGCTGATGAGGTTATCGATGCTTGGCTTCGGGAGCGACAACGAGTTCGTCTCGGCCAGGATCTCTCCATCCGCGACCTTATCGGTGAGGGACGGCGACACTGATGCCGTTTGCGCTCGAAGCCAGCCGAGCCGGTCAGTCTGTGACCGGTGCGGCTGGTATTCCAGCGGGCGGTGAATCCAGGCAGCTACGCGCCGGTGGTGTCGGTTTCGGTGCGCGTCAGCTTGGTTCCGGTTGTCCAGGTCTCGTTCATTCCCTTGGTCGTCGGCGTTGTGAGCTCTTCGTCAGTGGTCCGCGGCATCATGTGGCCGGTCACATCGGTCGTTGTCTCCGTCGTCGTAGTCGAGTTGAACGCTTCCTGCGGTTGCGTTATCGGCGCCGTCGTGCCGGTCTGATTGCCGCTGGCCGTCTTGTTCGTCGTCTTGTTCGTCGTCATGATC
>JAICWZ010000139.1 GCA_025966355.1 Thermomicrobiaceae bacterium | reverse complement strand
TAATCGAGGATGCGACCGCCAACGTGATCCTTTAGGGCGGCGACATGCTCGACGACTCCAAAATTGTCGGTTTCTCCTGGCTGAGTGGCGACATTGCACACAAAGACCTTCGTCGCCTGTGAACAGCGCACCGCATGAGCGATGCCGTGAACCAGCATGTTCGGCAAGACAGATGTGTAGAGACTGCCCGGACCCAGCACGATGAGATCGGCGGAGAGGATCGCGACGATCGCCGGATCGTAGGCTTCGGGCGATGATGGCTCGAGAAACACGTGTGAAATGCGCGAACGTTCGTGCGTAATGTTCGATTCACCGCGAATGATCGTGCCGTCGACCATCTCGGCGCAGACGGTGATGTTCTCCAGCGACGAAGGAAGAACCTGTCCGCGAACCGCCAGAACACGCGACGACTCCACGACCGCTCGTTCGAAGCTGCCGGATACCTGCGTCATCGCCGTGATGAAGAGGTTGCCGAAGCTATGGCCATCAAGCGATGAGTTCTCCTGTTCGAACCGATACTGAAAGAGATCGCCCATCAACGGCTCGGCATCGGCCAGCGCTACGATGCAGTTGCGAATATCGCCAGGCGGCGGCATGTTGAACTCTGTTCGCAAGCGCCCGGAGCTGCCGCCATCGTCACCGACGGTCACGATGGCCGTGATATCGATGTTATGGAGTTTCAAGCCACGCAGAAGCGTTGACAGGCCGGTCCCCCCGCCGATGGCGACCACGCGCAGTTCCGGCTCGGCCGGACCGAAGCGATGAGAGTGAATAATTTCGGCGAGTCCCTGTTCTCCGGTGCGTTGATCGAGAAAGGGTGAGAGCAACGAACGTCCGAGCTGGAGAGCGCCCAGCACCACGAAGAGTGTGCCACCGACCAGCACCACGATCTCGCGAAACGGATGTGGAATGAACTGGAGCGTTACCGTGTGGACGATGCCGTTGAAGCGAGTTGGAAAATGATAATTGCGGTAGATCCACGCGAGTGCCATCGCCAGCGCAAGGCTTGTCATCACAATACCGACGATGAGCAGCGCTATCCAGCGCTTGATCAGCATCCCCGGCCGTAGCCAGGTTCGGAGCTTCATTCGTCCCCCTGTTGCTCCCGCGCGGACCGTAAGCGGTCGCCGGGATTATAGCACGAGGCTGGCCGATCTCCGCGTTCGCGGCGGACTGACCACCTGTCCGTATTTGATATACTTCACCCAGGAATCGACAATGCCCTGGTCAAAGTGGGCTCCGCCCACTTTCATTTTTTCTGGGCGTCTGACGATCTCGCTCTGGGGACGGAACACCCGATATTCAGAGAGTTCTCACAACGCGGTTGGCGAAGGAGGTTTCCCTCACAATGAAGAGCGATTTCTACACCGCCATTGCGCAGATCGCGGCCGAGCGCGGTATTCCGAAGGAAGCAGTCCTGACCTCCGTCGAGCACGCGCTTAAGACGGTTTACAAAAAGATGGCGGGCACCGACGAAGAAGTGCAGGTGGAACTGGAGCCAACCAGCGGTTCGATCCGCATTTACGTCGTCAAGCAGGTGGTCGAAGAGGTTGAGGATCCCGAAACCGAGATCACCGTTCAGGAAGCGCGTAAGACCCACCCCGACGCGATCATCGGCGAACCTGTGCGCTTTGACAAGACGCCGCAGAACTTTGGTCGCATCGCCGCGCAAACGGCCAAGCAGGTTGTTTTGCAGCGCATTCGCGATTTCGAGCGCGAAGGGGTCTATTCCGAATATATCGATCGCGTCGGCGAAGTGCTGAACGGCATCGTACAGCGGGCCGATCCGAAAGCCGTCATTGTCGACCTGGGTAAGGCCGAAGCGGTCATGCCGGCGCGCGAGCAGGTACCGAACGAGCGCTACCGCCCGGGCCAGCGGCTCAAGGTGTACCTCGTTGAGGTCAACAAGGACCCGCGCGGGCCACAGTTGATCGTCTCGCGCACGCACGCCAGCTTGATCAAGCGACTCTTCGAGCTCGAAGTGCCGGAAATCTTCAGCGGCGCCGTTGAGATCATGGCGGTTGCGCGTGAGCCGGGCCTGCGTTCGAAAGTCGCCGTCGCCGCTCGCCAGGAGAAGGTCGATCCGGTCGGCTCCTGCGTCGGTGTACGCGGCGTGCGCATCCAGAACATCGTCAACGAGTTGTACGGGGAGAAGATCGATGTGATCGAATGGTCGCCCGATCTCCCGACCTTCATCTCGAACGCGCTCAGCCCGGCCAAGCCGATCAGCGTTTCGTTGAACGACGACGAAAAGGTCGCGCGGGTGATCGTTCCGACGGAGCAGATGTCGCTCGCGATCGGGAAAGACGGTCAGAACGCCAGACTTGCCTACAAGTTGACCGGATGGCGTATCGACATCAAGGATCCGGAAGCGCTGCGCGCGAGTGGCGATGACGACATTCTTCGTCGCGCCCGCGAGGCACTGGCCAGCGGACCGGACGACATGATGGGCCTTGGCCGTCAGCCGCGCCTGGTTCATGCCGGCGGCACGATCAATGTGCGCGAGAAGGAGTTCGGACCACTGACGCCGGATCTGGTTAACATGAGCGTTGACGTCGAAGTCGAGAACGGCGTGCTGAACGTCTATTACAACCGCGATCTGCGTGCCCGCTTCGACTACGAAACGGGTGACGAGATTCCGGTAACCGAGGAAGAAAATTCGCAGGTTGGTAGTGAACGGCCGGCGTAGAACTTCGTCATACACGCCGGAGGTGATCGAATGTCAGGGAGCATCGGAGCACGAGCGAGCCGCAAGGGGCCTCGCCCAAAGCATGTTCCGTTGCGAACATGCGTCGTTTGTCGAGACAAGGACGCCAAGCGACAGTTCGTACGCATCGTAAGAACTCCAGACGAAGGTGTCCAAATCGATCCAACCGGAAAACGTAATGGGCGTGGCGCATATCTTTGCGACAAGTACATATGTTGGGAGCGGGCCGTCGTCGGCACCGCGCTCGACCGGGCGCTCAAAGCGGATATCGACGCGGACGTTCGAAACGTATTGAGTCAATACGCGGACGAGCACTTTCGAAAGGACGACAACGTACGAAGCTGACGCCGCGCCAATAGGAGGTATTTATGAGTCAAAACCGAAGAGGTGGACGCGGCGGGGGACGAGGTCGATCGAACCGTGGACGGAACGCTCCGCCGACGTCGAGCGGTCCATCCACTCGCTCAACGCAGGTCATGGAGGCGCGACGCGCCCCGGTCAACACCGGCCCGGTCGTCATCGGGCCGGCGATGTCGGTTGGCGAACTCGCCGATGCGCTCGGCGTGAATCCGGTCGAGGTGATCAAGATCCTCATGGGCCGGAACATCATGGCGAACATCAACCAGCAGATCGATTTCGAAACCGCATCCAGCGTTGCGGCGGAGCTCGGCTTCGAAACCGAAGAGCACGTGCCCGAGGTCGTCCAACACGCGAACGCGGCGGTTGAGACCAGGCGTGATGAACTGGCAACCGATCCGGACGCCGTGACGCGCCCACCGGTCGTGACGATCATGGGCCACGTCGACCACGGTAAGACCAAACTGCTCGACGCCATCCGTGAAACAAAGGTTGCCGAGGGCGAAGCGGGCGGTATCACCCAGCATATCGGTGCGTATCAGGTTGATATCCAGGGTCGCAAGATCACGTTCCTGGATACACCTGGCCACGAAGCGTTTACGGCGATGCGCGCCCGTGGCGCGCAGGTGACGGATATCGCCGTGCTGGTCGTCGCCGCGGATGACGGCGTGATGCCGCAAACGCGAGAGGCCGTCAACCACGCACGCGCCGCCAATGTTCCGATCATCGTCGCGGTCAACAAGATCGACCTTCCTTCGGCCAATCCCGATCGGGTCAAACAGCAGCTCTCGGATATCGGCGTCATCCCCGAGGATTACGGCGGAGACGTGCCATTCGTCGAAATATCGGCGAAGGAGCGGCTTGGTATCGACGATCTGCTCGAAATCATCTTGCTCGTCGCCGACGTGCAGGATCTGAAGGCGAATCCGAACAAACCGGCCATCGGCGTCATCATTGAAGCGAAGGTCGATCGCAGCCGTGGCCCGGTGGCGACGGCGCTCATCCAGTCGGGCACGCTGAGCATGCGCGACATGATCGTCGTTGGAGCTACCTGGGGGCGTATCAAGGCGATGAACGACGACCAGGCCCACCGCGTTCGCCGCGCCGAACCGTCGTCGCCGGTCGAGATTCTCGGACTGTTCGACGTACCGGAAGCCGGCGACATTCTGCAGGTTGTCGAGGATGAGCGCGTTGCCCGCACTTTGGCCGAAGAGCGCCAGCGGCAGCGCCGCGCCGAAGCGTTCACCGAAACCCGTGTGATCAAGCTCGACGAGGTCTATTCGCACGTGCAGGAAGGCGAGACGCAGGAGTTGCGCGTCGTCCTCAAGGCGGATGTCCAGGGGTCGCTCGAAGCGATCCAGGGAACCTTGATGAAGCTGAACGACGAGTCGTCAACCGTTGGCGTGAAGGTGGTCCATACCGGCACCGGTGCGATCTCCGAATCGGACGTCATGCTCGCCGTCGCTTCGGGCGCCATCATCATTGGCTTCACCGTTCGGCCCGATGCCGCGGCTCGACGTGCCGCGGATTCAGCCGGCGTCGATATCCGGTACTACGACATCATCTACAACCTCGTCGACGAGATGAAAGCCGCGATGACCGGTCTCTTGCAGCCGGAAATCAAGGAGTTCACCGACGGCTATGCCGAGGTGCGCAACACCTTCCGGCTGCCGACACGCGACGTGGTGGCCGGGCTGTATGTGCTCGACGGCAAGGCGAATCGCAACTCGCGCGTTCGCGTGCTACGCAGCGGTACGGTGGTGCACGACGGCACGATCGCGTCGATGAAACGCTTCAAGGATGACGTGCGCGAGGTGCAAGCCGGTTATGAATGCGGTGTGACGCTCGCCGGATTCGCGGACGTTCAGGTCGGGGATCAGTTCGAGTTCTATCACACCGAACAGGTCGCTCGAACACTCTAGAACATCGCAGGCCCCGTTGCGACGGGGCCTGACGGCGCTCCGGCCGAGAAAGGTTGCAAAGCGGTGACGACACGGCGACAGCAACAGGTCGGTGAGTTCCTGCGCGCGGAGATAAGCGAAATCGTGCAGCGGGATCTCAATGATCCTCGGCTCGGCCTGGTCAGTATCACGCGCGTGGAAATGAGTCCTGATCTGCGCTATGCCCATGCGCATGTCTCCGTCCTCGGTTCCGATGAGGAGTTCGGCAAAGCGCTCACAGCACTCCGTGGGGCATCCGGCTTCATCCGACGGCAACTTCGTCCGCGGATGCGGCTTCGCCACATCCCCGAGCTCACCTTCGAGTCGGACCGATCGATGCAGTATGCCGATACCATCACACGGGTATTGAACGAATTGCACGACGAACCCGCCGCGGCGGGATCCGATGAATCGAGTGAGGACGAGCCCGAACGTGAATGAGGTTTCCGTTTCAACGAGCGACGGCGCAACAACATCGTCGCAGACGAACGCGTCGTTTGCTGATATCTGGAATCAGATTACCGGATCCAATGGTCTGCTCATCGTGACTCATGCGCACCCGGATTCCGACGCGGTCGCCTCGGTGCTTGCCATGACCGACCTCGCGGTGGCACACGGAACGCGCGTCATTCCGGTCGTCGG
>JAICWZ010000580.1 GCA_025966355.1 Thermomicrobiaceae bacterium | reverse complement strand
CCGCAGCGGCTCGATTCTCGGCACCGAGAACCACGCGGCTCGGCTAGAAGACGTCGGCCACGGCCGAGCCTTCGCGCAGAAACTCCGGATTGCTCACCACCGCGAATGTGCTCTCGGGCGACTTCAGTTCCTGCAAGATCGACGAGACGAGGTCACCGGAACCGATCGGCATCGTACTCTTGTTCACGACGATGGTGTGATCGCACATCGACTTTGCGATCATCTCCGAAGCGGATCGCACGGCCCGCATGTCGGCATCGCCGTCGAATGATGACGGCGTGTTGACACAGATGAAGACGAACTCCGACTGCGGCACGGTCTCGTCGTAACTGGTCGTGAACTTAAGCCGGCCCGCCCGAACGTTGCGCACGACGATCTCTTCGAGACCCGGCTCGTAGATCGGCAAGTCACCGCGCGTGATGCGCTCGACCTTTGCTTCATCAATATCGACGCCAAATACCGTGTTGCCAAGGTCTGCGAAGGCCGCGCGGTTACCAGACCGACGTAGCCTGTTCCAATAATCGTGATCACCGCCATCGGTTCGGAGTCCCTTCCCAGAACGCTCGTATTGCCCGGTATGTTGATTCGACGGCTCGTATTTGCCAGCAAAACTGTACACGATGGTCCGGTAGCGGCCTGCAACTCATTGGTACCAATTTCCGCTGAGGGCCGGGCGTCGCTGGCCGCACGGTCATAGTCCGATGATCATCGCTGAATTTCGAAGCGCGTGAATTGGGCGGGTCCGTCGAGATTCGTCGTCCGAACCTGTTCGACGTACGCCAGCGGTGGTCCTTGCTCGATTTCGCGGAGAAGCTGCTCGACCTTGCCGGAGGCGCCTTCCACGATGATCTCGACGCTGCGCCCGTCCGTTCCATTACGAACCCAACCGGTGAGTCCAAGCATCTTCGCCTGAGCAACGACGAAGGCGCGGAAGCCGACTCCTTGCACTCGACCGGTAACCATGCAGGAGACACGCGATTCGTCCGCCATCAAAGCCCTCCCGCTCGCGACCGTGCCGCGTTCCAGCGTTCGCGTTGCTTCCGGGCGATATCGGCATTCGATACCTGGTAGCGAGCGAGGAAGTCGCGCTTCGCGCGGTCGAAGGTTCCGGTCTCAATCGCCTGTCGAATTGAGGCCATTTGCCGCTGCATGAAGCGAAGGTTATGAATCGTTCCGAGGCGGTACGCCAGCAGTTCACGTGCACGGAAGAGATGATGGAGATAGGCCGCGCTAAACATGGTGCATGTCTCGCAGTCGCAGGACGGATCGACCGGACCGAAGTTGCGGGCAAATCGTGCGCTCGTTATGTTGACCCGCCCGTCGAGCGTGAAAAGCGCCCCGCGCCGCGCCACGCGTGTCGGATGCACGCAGTCGAACATGTCGACGCCCAGAGCCACGCACTGCCAGAGATCTTCGGGTGAACCGACCCCCATCAGATAGCGAGGTCGATCGATCGGCAGGGCCGAAATTGATGCAGCCAGCATCTCCGCCATCGTCTCTTTTGGCTCTCCGACGCTGAGCCCACCGATCGCGCAGCCATCAACCTCGGATTCGGCAACGACGGAAGCGCTCTCGCGCCGGCGTCCGCCATCGAACCCGCCCTGTGCAATCCCGAAGAGAAACGCTCGGCCATTTTCGTTGACCGTCGCATTACTCCGATCCTGCCAATGCTGCACGGCTCGATCGAGCCAGCGATGGGTGCGCTCCATCGAAT
>JAICWZ010000086.1 GCA_025966355.1 Thermomicrobiaceae bacterium | reverse complement strand
CGTACAACTGCTTCGCGTGCTCATCCACGACGCACCCCTCCCGTATCGCGCCGGCCGCAATCAATACGCCCTGCGCAGCATAAATCGACGACGGGGATGGTCGTCAAGTCTCTGTTCATCGAGGATCGTGCACGAGGGGAGGCGCCGGGCGGATTCGAACCGCCGATCAGAGTTTTGCAGACTCCTGCCTTGCCGCTTGGCTACGGCGCCGGTTTGCACAGGTAGGGATTCTATCACAGCCGTTCGCCGCTTTTGGCGTGTCGTCGCCGGTTTGCCGGTCTTTCGTGCGCGTCGCATCGGTAGTACCATACAGGCACGATCCGGCTCCTGCGGAAACACGATCTCCGCCACACTGCGCGTCGGGAGGGAGTGGTCGCGATGCACGCACTCGATGTTCAACCGTTGACACTGTCCGATGGCTCCGTCATCTCCGCACGCATGATCCGCTCGTCGGACGCCGAAGCGTTGCAGCGTTTTCACCGGCGGCTGAGCGAAAATTCGATCTATTCACGGCATTTCGGCTTTCTGCCGGAACTCTCAGACGAGCGTGCCCACTATTTCACAAACGTCGACGGCGTCGATCGTTGCGGGCTCGTCGCGCTCGATCCGGAGCGGCCACACGAGATCGTCGCGGTGGTGCGCTACGATCGTGAGCCACAGACGAAGATCGCTGAATATGCGGCATTGGTCGAGGATCGCTGGCAGGGGCGTGGCGTCGGCATCGCGCTGACACGCTTGCTCATCCAGATCGCGCGTCAGAACGAGATCGATTGCCTCTATGCGCTGGTGCTCGCCGGCAACGTGCGCATGATCCGACTCCTGAATGCCCTCGGCCTGCCCACCGTCACGTCGACCGTCAACGGCACCGATCAGGTCGAGGTCGACATCCGCCTCGAAACCTGAGCCTCAACCGACGATCCGATTGCACTGTGAGATTGCCTATGCGCTCCGCGACGCCAGTCGCAGGTCGTCGACGAGTTGCTGGAAGCGCTCGTCGCGATCGCGAAATGGGCGCAAAAGATAGGCCGGATGATACGTCGTGAGCACCTGGGTACCGGCCGGTCCCTCGAGCCAGTGGCCACGTTCCTTGGTAATTTTCACAGCCCGTCCGAGCAGCGCTGAAGCGGCGGTCGCACCGAGGCAGACGACCGAATCCGGCGAGATGATCCGGAGTTCGCGTTCGAGCCAGGGACGAAAAACAGTGCGCTCCTCACCTGTCGGCGGGCGATTGCGCCGCCGGCCATTGGCGCCCGGTTCGCTCGGACGAAACTTCACGACATTCGTGATCCAGATGTCGGCGCGCGCCAGCCCCGCCTGCTCCAACGCTTCATCGAGCAGTTTGCCGGCCCGGCCGACGAACGGTCGCCCCTGCTTCTCTTCGTCCGCACCCGGCGCCTCGCCGACCAGCACGACCGAGGCCAACGGATTGCCACCGCCAAACACCAGCCGAGCATCATGTCGAACCGCCGATACCTCAGGCGATCCCTCAATCTCGCGCGCCAGCTCATCCAGTTCGGTTCGGCGCGCTTCGGCCCGTTTCGCTGGTTCGGTCATGCATCGCCTCGATTTCAGTCGAACGTGACGATCCCCTGGTCGGTGACGCGTGCCGCGGGTATGACCGAAAGCGCCATGAACGAGAGCAATCCAAAGGGCGACGGCACGCTGCTGCCGAGCGACCGTGCCACCGCTTCCAGCTTCTCATAGTGCTCGGTCACGTCTTCCAGCGGCTCCGGTGACAAAATGCCGGCAATCGGCAACGCCAGTTCGGCCAGGACATCCCGGCCCCGCACCGCCGCCAACCCGCCCTGCATTCGCACCACCGCTTGAATCGCCCGGAGAATCTCGAAGTCATCGACGCCGACCGCGACGATGTTGTGCGCGTCATGCGCGATCGAGGAAGCGAGCGCGCCCTGTTTCAGGCCGAAGCCTTCAACCAGCCCAACGCCGATTCGCCCGGTCGCATGATGGCGTTCAACCACCACCAGCTTGAGGAGATCGCGGTCGACATCCGACGTCAGCCGTCCGTCCGTCGTCTTCGGCTCAACCTCAAGCTTGCGCGTCACGATCTGCCCGGGTATCGCTCCCACGGCCACCATGCGTCCTTCCACCACCGGCCGCAGTCGATCGACGTCGAACGGCGTGATGTTCACGGAATGGAGCAGCCCATCTGGTGCCGTCGCCGGCACATCAAACAGCGCCCGGCCATCCTCGGCCACGACCCGCCCGTTGAAATAGACCGCTCGCGGCCGGATATCGCTCAGGTCGCTGAACACGACGGCGTTCGCCCTGAATCCCGGTGCGATCTGGCCGGTACGCGGCAGGCGCCAGTATTCAGCCGTCGCCAGCGTTGCCATGCGGATCGCGCGAATCGGATCGAGTCCGGCGCCGATCGCCTTACGCAGGATCGCATCGACATGGCCGTCGTTGAGAAGCGTGGCGCAGTCGCGGTCGTCGCTGGCGAAGCAGCAACGCGGATAGGTGCGGTCGTCGACCAACGGCAGCAGTTCGAGCAGATTGTGCTCGGTCGAGCCCTCGCGAATCATCAGCATCATGCCGCGCCGCAGTTTTTCGCGCGCCTCTTCCAGTTCGGTCGACTCATGGTCGGATGTCATACCGGAGCCGGCGTAGGCGTTGAGTGCCGGGCCGCGCAAACCGGGCGCATGACCGTCGCGCCGGCCGACCAGCAGCTGGAGCTTATCGTAGATCGACTCGTCCCCGTTCAAGACGCCCGGAAAATTCATCATTTCGCCCAGGCCGACGACGTTCGGCAGCGTCAGCGCCTCGCTGATGACTTCGGTCGTCATTACGGCGCCGGAGCTTTCGCGATCGCTCGCCGGAACGCATGACGGAATCGTGAAATAAAAATCGAGCGGCTGCGGGCGTCCGGCGTCCATCAGCGCTCTGATCCCATCCAGCCCGGCGACATTGGCGATCTCGTGCGGATCGGTGACAACCGCGCCGGTGCCGTGCGGCACGACGGCTCGGGCAAACTGGTCGACCCAGATGAGCGAGCTTTCGACGTGTACATGCCCATCGATGAACGAGGGCGCCAGGTAATCTCCGGCCAGGTCAACGATCTGTTCGGCCTCGGTGTAGTCGCCGATCCCGGCGACGAGGCCGTCGCACACTGCGACATTGACGCGTTCGATCTCACCTGAGGCGACGTTCACGAGTCGCGCATTCCGCCAGAGGAGATCGGCCGATTCGCGCTGCTGAGCCACCGCTAGAAACCGTCGCCATCGCTCAACCATGCATCATCCCCTCAATCACCTCACTCTATTCCACCAGCCGGCGTTCCAGTACGGCGATCGTGTCGTTCAAGATTTCAAGCTGGCGTTCCGCGATTGTGGCGATTTGCTCGCGCCGCGCGAAGGGCAACTCGCAATGAACACGCACGCCGACGCCGTGATCCGCGTCGTCCCACCACGCCTGTTGTCCGGCATCGAGCATCCCCCGTGCGATTGCTGGCAATGAAACCCGCGCCAGCCGCTCAAACGCTTCGCGCCGGTGATCCTCTTCTTCTTCCCAGAAGAGACCGGGCGAGGTGTCCCACACGTCGAGCTCGAAGCCATCGGCGCCGACGCGAACGTCGATCCGGCCAAATTCGGTATCGCTGGCGACCGTCCAGCGGCTCATATCGTCCACGGTGATGTAGGCATACAGGCCGGCCGCGCTCAATTCCTGCAGCACCGGTTGCAGCGCTTCACGATCGGAGAGGCGCTGAACAATCTCGTCTCGTCGCCCCTCGGTGCCCTCATCTACTCCCACGGCTCTGCCTCGTCCTGTTCCGATAAGAAGAGTTGACGTGCCGTCGCGGCGAGTACCCGCGCCAGCGAGACCGCGTCCGGCTCGAGGTTTGCCCGCATGTGTAGCTCCAGGCCGGGGATGATTTCCCACTTTTTCCAGGTCTCGACCTCGGTATCCATCGGAGAAGCACCCGCATGCGGCTCGCCAAGCTTTCGCTTGATCTGATCCAAACCGACGTTCGCATCGCGCAACGCCTGAATGCGGCGCAATCGGTCGAGATGTCCACGGTCGTAGTAGGCGGCGCGCCCCTTGCCGTTGGGTGGCGGCAGCAGGCCCTCAGCGACGAAATGGCGAATACGTCGCACCGGCACATCGGCCAGCGAGGCGAGTTGATGAATCGTCATCGCGGAAGGGGCCGCTCCATCGTGTTCGTCCACGAAACTCCTGTCTGCCATCAGCGGTACGTACCGTGCGCTAATAATAATCGTACGGAGCAAGCGAGCACCGATTGTGCATGCGCTTTAAGCTCAACGCGACGACGGAGGATCAGATGAACACGCGTGGCAACGAGCACGAACAACGGATTCAACGGCTCCTCGATGAGGCGCGGATTCCCGTGGCGGTCGTCGTGGAAGATGGCATCGCCCGCCTGATTGGCGCGGTCCCCTCGGAACGGCTGCGTCAGGCGGCCATCGATCTCGCTTCGGCCGATCGGCAGATCAAACGCGTCGACGATGAGATGAATGAGGAAGTCGTTTCGCCCGATATGGTCAGCGAGCCGCCGGACAACGATGGCGAATTCAGTTATGTTGACGAGGAGACCACCAGCGACGAGATCCCCGACGACGAGGACGATTTCCAGTCGGACAATGACCTCCAGGTCGATAGCACGCTCGACTACGAAGAGGTGGTCGAGGATCGGGAAACCTATTTCCCGCCGACCGACCCGGTCGTCGAACCGGTGCGGAACAGTGCGGACATTGAAATCGTCGGCGGTTTCCAATCTGAAGCGACCGAAGATACCGACGAGGATGAAGATGAAGCCTATGCCGAATCGGTGCCGCTCGCGACGGGCGATCGCCTGCTCGTACGCGACGATGAGGATATCCGCGACGACGTCATCCGAGAGCTGCGCGAAGACGCGCTTACGACCGATTTTCAGCTCGGCGTTGACGTGCGGCGCGGAGTCGTCTTCCTGACTGGCAAGCTTCAGACGCTGGATGACGCCGAAAACGCGCAGGCCGTCGCCGCGCGTGTCGCTGGTGTGATCGATGTCGAAGACCGTACCAAAACGGACGAAGGGTGATCGCGCCGCTTACGAATGAACCGGAAGCGCTACCGCCGGTCGGAAATCGAGCACTTCGACGCCGAGCTTCGTACGACCCTTCCAACGATCAAGCTTGAGTTGCAGCAGGAGATCGAACGGACCGCGCGTCATAAGCGAAGGCAGCGCCGCGGCACCATCGAAGAAGATCGCGCGCGCCACCGTGCCTTCCAGCGTTTCCAGATCGAGTTGCAGATGCTTGCCGTCGCGCGTGCGACGCGGCGACCGAACCATCACCGACCGGAGCAGAAAGCGCGGCTCCGGATTGCCGGTGCCAAACGGCTCGAGCAGCGTCAGCAGTTGCGCGGTCTTGAGCGAGAGCTCACGGCCCTGCAATTCGGCGTCGATCGTCACCGGCATGCGCGGCAATTCGTCACCGAACGCTTCCCCAGCCAACGCGATCAGCCGCGCTTCGAGCAACGGGATATCAGCCGTGTTGATCGACAGCCCGGCCGCCTGGCTATGCCCACCATGTTCGAGGAGGAGATCGGTGCACTGGTCGAGCGCCTCGACAATGTTGAATTGCGCGATGCTCCGCGCCGAGCCGCGACTGACCTCGTCGCCGATGCTGAGCGCCAGCGACGGGCGGTAGAACCGTTCGGTCAGCCGTCCGGCGACCAGGCCGACCATCCCCGGGCTCCAGTCTGAACCACCGACCATCAGGAACGGCAGCGCATCGCCTTCGCGCAGTACCGCCTCTTCTGCCTGAGCCAGCATCGAGCGCACGCGCTGCTGTCGTGCCGCGTTCAGCTGGCCGAGCTGATCGGCCAGGTCAGCGGCACGCACGCGATCGTCCGTGAGCAAGAGTTCGAGGGCGATATCCGGCTCGGCCATGCGCCCGGCCGCGTTGATGCGCGGTCCGAGAATATAGCCACAGTGATAGCTCGAGACGCTGGACCCATCGATGCCGGCTTCGCGTGCCAGGGCTTGCAATCCAATAACGCCATCGCGCGCGAATCGACGCAGGCCATGCTGGACCAGCGTCCGATTCTCGCCGATCAACGGCACCACATCGGCCACCGTGCCGAGCGCGACCAGCGGCAGGAACGTCGCGGCGCGCTCATCACCAAGCAGCGCCCGCACGAGATAGTAGGTGACGCCAACCGCCGCCAGTTCGCTGAACGGGAAGACGCTATCGGCTCGCTGAGCCGAAACAAAGGCGGTATCGGGCAGGGGAGCCTGACCTGGCTTGATATGGTGATGGTCGACGACTACGGTGCTCAAGCCATGCGCCTGCGCGTAGATGATTTCATCGACATCCGAGGTGCCACAATCGAGCGCTACCAGCAGAGAAACGCCATCCGCGACCATCCGATCGATCGCGCCCCGGTTCAAGCCGTATCCGTCGTTGATGCGATGCGGCAAGTACGTGTGAACCTGCCCACCGAGCATGGCGACAGCCCGCGTGAGTGTCGCGGTCGATGTAACGCCGTCGGCATCGTAATCACCGAAGATGCCGATCAGCTGCCCGGCAGCGATCGCGTCGGTTATGCGCTGCACGGCGAGGTTCATATCCGGCAGAAGATACGGATCTGAGAGGCTCTTCAGATCGGGCGACAGGAACTCAGCGACATCTTCCGCCGAACTGAAGCCACGCTGCTCGAGAATGGCACACATGAGCGGGGAATCGGTCAGGTCGAAGCGCGATAACGCACTTACCTCTGGTTCGACCCAGCAATAGCGTGTCAACGTTCGATCTCCCCACCGCGTCACCGTCCGTACACTCTTGCTTGATCTTAGCAAACCACGGTAGGGCAACGCGAACCAGGGCGCGGCGCATTCACACGCCGGCGCTCAGTCCGAGAGACGGCGGACAAAGACCGCTTCGGCCAGTTCTCGCCCGATGATGTGCTCCTGCTCGAGCACCCGTACCCGGAGCGGCCCCCCGAACGGGAATCGTTCCAGCACCGTCACTGCGGCGTTCGGGTAGAGGCCGAGACTCCCGAGATAGCGCAGCATCCCCGGATCGCGGTCGTTGACGCGCTCGACTCTGGCGTCCTCGCCCGCGTCCAACTCGGCCAGCAAGAGCTGGGTTTGCGGCTGAATGTCACCCTCGAACGAGGGGATCGGGTCGCCATGCGGATCGGTTGTCGGATAACCGAGGGCTCGATCGATGCGCGCTTCAAGCTCTTCGGACATGCTGTGTTCGAGCCGTTCCGCTTCCTCATGCACTTCGTCCCACGAGTAGCCGAGCGATTCGGCCAGATAGAGTTCGAGCAGGCGGTGATGCCGGATCACTTCCAGCGCCGAGCGCATCCCGCCCGGCGTCAGGGCCACACCCCGATACGGCGTGTGT
>JAICWZ010000495.1 GCA_025966355.1 Thermomicrobiaceae bacterium | reverse complement strand
CTCGGCCGTGTGAGCCAGCAGCGCGGTATCGACCGATGCGGCCGGCAGGCAGGCGTCTTCGAGCCTTCCGGTGATGACCTCCAGTTCCCAACGTGTGCGGGCGATTTCGGCGGCGGTGGCACTTGGCTCGATGCCGAGCAGATTGTTGTTTCCATGCGCCTGAATGCTCTGGAGCAGTTCGCCGGTGGCGCAGCCGACATCGATGACGCGCTTTGGTGGAACGAGCAGCGGCCAGAGCGCGGCAACCTCGCGCCGGAAGGTGAGTGATTTGACGCGCGCCGCGAGGCCGTGACGCGCGAACGGGGCATAGTCGTCGCGATAGTAGCGACCGAACTCGCTGACCGGCGGACGCGGATTGAGATAGAGCAGGCCGCAGCGACGGCAACGGACGAGTTGAAAGGTTTGAGCGGTCGTTTCGAACATCCGGTCACGCAGCTGGCGCAGCGGTTCGGTATCGTTGGCGCCGCAGAGGTCGCAGCAGACCGCTTCGAGCGCGACTATATCCGGACTAGCGCTCAAGCCGGCCGTCATCCGGAGCCAAGTCGCCATCCAGCGCGCGACGTCCAAGCGTCCGCCGCACGCTGTAATCGCGATCCGTCTTGGTGCTGGCGATCATTTCGGCCAGGAGCCCGAAGACGACAAATTGCGCGCCGATGATCATCAGGAGCACTCCGAGCGTCAGGAGCGGCCGGGTGCCGATCGGGTGGCCGAGGAACCAGATGATCGCCAGATAGGCGTTGATGATGAAGCCGAGGCCGAGCGCGGTGACGCCGAACCAGCCAAAGAAGTGCAGCGGACGGCGGGTGTACTGCGCCAGAAAGAGGACGGTGAGCAGATCGAAGAAGCCGCGCGCGAAGCGACCGTTGCCGAATTTTGAGCGTCCGTACTTGCGCGGACGGTGTTGAACCGGAATCTCGACGACGCGAAAACCGCGAAAGTGCGCCAGCACCGGAATATAGCGATGTAATTCGCCGTAGATTCGCACTTCTTTGACGACTTCACGCCGGTACGCCTTGAGCCCGCAATTGAAGTCGTGCAGCTTGATGCCGCTGAACACGCGCACCACGGAGTTGAAAACAATAGAAGGCAGGCGTTTGCTGAGCGGGTCGTGTCGCGGAAACTTCCAGCCGCTGACGAGATCGGCACCGAGGTTGAGCTGATCGATCAAGCGGGGTATCTCTCCCGGCAGATCCTGCAGATCGCCGTCCATGGTGACGACGGCGTCGCCTCGCGCGGCCTCGAAGCCGGCAGCGAGCGCGGCTGACTTGCCAAAATTGCGCCGAAACTCGATGATCTGGACGCGTGCGTCACGCACGTACACGTCGCGCAGCTTCCGGGTCGTACCGTCGCTGCTGCCGTCATCGATAAAGATCAACTCCCAGGGGAGCGCCAGCGGTTCGACGGCGGCGACGATCTCCTGATAGAGCGGCTCGATGCTCTCGACCTCGTTATAGACCGGTATAACGAGTGAGAGGGAACCGATATCGCGCTCAGATTCGTATGACGACTGCTCGCGTTCTGCGACCAGTTCTGCCATTTGGAGGTTCGATGTCGGGTTCGTCTGCACGCGTGTAGTCCTTGTGGGCCGACGGCAGACCGCGGCTCTTTCACGACACGATGGACGGCATGATCACGATACGGTATGTCTGCCTGGCAGAGTGTAACATGCAGCATTCCAGACGACGGTCAGGACGAAGTTGGTAAACGAACAGGCGAACGCAACAAGCTGGGCGGCGGTCATTGTCAATTACAACTCGGCCGCCTATCTCGATGGTTGTCTGCGTGCGTTGACCAACATCGCGATGCCACCCAACGAGATCATCGTGGTCGACAACGCGTCCAGCGACGATTCGCTGGCCGATTTGGCGATCTGGCCACAGATCATTGTCGACGCGAGCCCGCGGAACCTCGGTTTTGCCGGCGGTGCGAATCGCGGCATTGCCCGCAGCGAGGCGCCGATCGTCGTCGTGCTCAATCCCGATGTCGAACTCGATCCCGGTTACGGTGCGGCGCTGTTGCGACTGTTCGCGGACAATCCCGCACTCGGCGCGGCCGGAGCCAAGTTGCGCTATCCCGATAGCAATCTCCTGCAACACGCCGGTGCCGATCTCGACCGCGTGACGCTCACGAGCCGGCACCGAGGGCATCGCGAAGAAGATCGTGGCCAGTGGGACGAACCGACCGATGCGGACTACGTGATCGGTGCCGCCCTCGCCCTGCGTCGCACCGCGTTCGACCAGATCGGTGGCTTCGACGAACGCTTTT
>JAICWZ010000390.1 GCA_025966355.1 Thermomicrobiaceae bacterium | reverse complement strand
TCGTCTTTCCGACCGATGCCGGTCTGACGCTGGTCGGCTTCGGGGTGCAACACGACGCCTTCCATCGCTTCCGCGACGGGTACCGCGAGCATTTCCGCGAAGGAATCAGCCTGGTTGCGCCGGTCGCCGCTCGACTCGGCGATGCGCCGCTCGACGGCCCAATCGTCGGCACTGGCGATCTGCCGAACTTCTTGCGTACGCCGGTCGGCCCCGGTTGGGCGTTAGTCGGCGATGCCGGATCGCATAAGGATCCGCACACGGTGCAGGGGATGGGCGATGCCGTGCGCTCGGCGATGCTACTCGTTGATACGCTCGCTGCCTGCTGGCGCGGTGAAATCGATGAAGCGACGGCGCTGGCACGCTATCACGCGGCGCGTGACGCCGACATTCTGCCGATGTACGACTTCACGGCGGGTCGACTGGAATCCGCCTTCGATCCCGAGGAATGGAAAGAATACGGCCGGCTCACCTGGGAGCATGACGATCTGGCGCGAGCCCGCGTCGCGGCGATGGCGCATGCCATCCCTCCTGGCTCGGTGTATAGCGTCGAATCGGTCCGCGCGGTGCTCGACGGACGGATGCCGGAAATCGATTGAGCGGATGCTTTTGGGCCAGCCCGTCAACGACAATGCCCCGAAATTGGGATGATGGTGTACCATTTAGGCAGCGATCTGTTCGCCTCGTCTCGGCTGGGTCGGGGGGCCCTGGTTTCTCATTTTTTCGGACAGGTGAGAACTGACACGGTGCGTTACGCGAGGGGATAATGGTTCCGTGTTTCCCAGATCGGCTGGATGAGCGCAATCCCTTCACGTAAAGACGAACGCGACGGTCCGCGCCGTGCACTCCGTACGTGTCGACGCGAGGGTAACGATCAGCGGAGATCGTTTGCCTGCGAACTGAGCACAGCTAGGGTGGTAGCGTGTCATGAGCATTACAAGCCGTTTTCATGGCCCCAATGCGGCCTATGTGCTGGAACTCTATGAGCGGTATCAGCAGAATCCGGAGTCGGTAGACGCGGCGACCCGCGCCTACTTCGAGCAATGGCGCCCGGAGATGCCGGCCACGAGCGCTCCAACCGCGATCGCTGCAGTCGACACGACGAAGATCGCCGGTGCGGTAAAGCTGGCACAAAGCATTCGCGAACGCGGTCATTTTGCCGCGACGCTCGATCCGCTCGGGAGCGAGCCGATCGGTGACACGGAGCTTGACCCGGCCAGTCACGGTCTGACCGCTGCCGATCTTGCAGCGCTCCCGGCCACTATTGCCGGGGGGCCGGCGGCCGCGCGAGCGGCAAATCTCGCCGAGGCGATCTCCAACTTGCGCGCGATCTATTGCGGTACCACCGGCTACGATTTCGACCATGTGCAGGTAGCGCATGAACGAGATTGGCTGCTCGACGCGGTCGAATCGCAGCGGTACAACCAGCCGATGAGCGCTGATGAGAAACGCGCGGTCCTGAGCCGGCTCTCGGAGGTCGAGGGCTTAGAGCACTTTTTGCATCGTGCATTCGTCGGTCAGAAGCGCTTCTCGATCGAGGGCAGCGACATGCTGGTGCCGATGCTCGATCAATTGATCGCGGCCGCCGCCGGAAACGGCGCACACGACGTGATCATCGGCATGGCGCATCGTGGCCGGCTCAACGTCGTAACCAATGTGGTCGGAAAGCCGGCCGAGAAGCTGATCGCCGAATTTATGCATTACGATCATTCAGCGCCTGCGTCGTCCGATCCGCACACGAGTGGCTGGATGGGTGACGTCAAATATCATATTGGCGCCCAGAAAGAACCGGGCGCGATCCCGGCACGCGTTACGGTGCCGTCGAACCCCAGCCACCTCGAGTTCATCGATCCAGTGGTTGAAGGCATGACTCGCGCCGCACAGGAGGAACGCGACCAGCCCGGCGCTCCCAGGCAAAACGTGGATGCCGCCTTCCCAATTTTGATTCATGGAGATGCTGCCTTCCCCGGGGAAGGCATTGTTGCTGAGACGCTCAATCTCTCGCTCCTCCATGGGTACTCGACGGGTGGCACGGTTCATATCATCTCGAACAACCAGATCGGCTTCACCACGACCCCGAGCGAGGGCCGCTCCACCGTCTATGCGAGCGATATGGCCCGTGGCTTTGAGATTCCGGTGGTGCACGTCAACGGTGATGATACGGAAGCCTGCCTGTCGGCGGTGCGCCTCGCCTTCGCCTATCGCGAGGAATTCAACAAAGACTTCATGATCGATATGATCGGCTATCGTCGCTGGGGTCATAACGAAGGCGACGAGCCGAACTTCACTCAACCAGTGATGTACGCCAAGATCACCGCGCACCCGACGGTGCGGGCGCTCTGGGCGCAAAAACTGGCCGAGCAAGGCGTCGTACCGCTCGCTGAGTCGGAGGCGATGGCACAGGCCTCGATCGATCGCCTGCAAGAGATCCGGCATCAACTGGTCGAGCGGGGCGAGTCCGCCCCGCCGGTCGTGCCGGATGCTTTTTCCGGGTTAGTCCGGGTCATCGCTACGGCGCTGCCACTCTCGCTGATCAAAGAACTGAATAAGCAGATCTACTCGATTCCGGAAGGCTTCGCGCTCAACCCGAAACTGAAGCGGAATGTTGCGCAACGGCTGAAGGTGGTCGAGGAGGGTGGCAATCTCGATTGGGCCCATGCCGAAGCGCTTGCCTTCGCCAGCATCGTCGCCGACGGCACGCCGATCCGGATGTCGGGGCAGGATAGCGAGCGCGGCACCTTCAGCCAGCGGCATCTTGTGTTCCATGACTTCGAATCCGGCAAGACGGTCATGCCGTTGCAGGAGCTTGATTCCGGACGCGCATCGTTCGTGGTCTACAATAGCCCGCTTGCCGAGGCATCGACGATCGGCTT
>JAICWZ010000422.1 GCA_025966355.1 Thermomicrobiaceae bacterium | reverse complement strand
ATCTCCTTCGAACCCGCGCAGGCTAAACGCTCCAAGCGCTTCGGCGATGGCTGCACGGACCGTTGGTTCGCGCTCGCTCTCGATCATTCCGAGCAGCCGCTCGAGCAACGTCGTACTCTCGTCTTCCCAGAGTCCTTGAATTGCGAGCGATCGAATCTCAATATCTGGATCATCCAATGCGATGTTCAGCAGCCGCGAGAAATTCAGGATGATATTCGCTTCAGCTTGCTCGAGCATTTGATGCACGACAAAGCGCCGCACATCGGTCGGGATGCGTGGCCAGAGCGGGCCGGCCGCCGCCGCCGTGGCGCGGTCGAGATCCGACAATTTGCCAACCGCGACGGCGCTCTGCTCGCCCGCGATGAACCGGTTCAACGCCTCAATCGCATCGGCGTTGATGGCTTCAGGATTGGGTGGGTTCGTAGTAAAAAACATCTTCCATGTCAGGGTCGGTGCTAAACATCGGATTTTCAGTCGAATTGATGATTGAACGGATCAAGTCCGCGCTCATCGGCCGCTCGACATTACTGGCCGGCAACAGGTCGTCCATAATCGCCATGAATTTCGGTGCGTCGCTTGCTCCGACCTGTTCACCAATCCGCTCGAAGGTTGCCACGAGCGCCAGCTCCGGCCGGCGACGCGCCCGCTCTTCCAGCAGCGGTACATTCGCCAGTTGCGGGAAGCGATTTTCTGAGAGAACCATATCTTCTTGCGTCGCGCAGTAGAACGTCATGGGGCGGAAGACATAGCGACCACGCTTCTCGTCGATCTGCAGCAACTTGCGATCCTCGCCGGAGACCGGCAGATATTCGATGAGGTAGCGGCCCTCTTCGTTGCGTTCGATCGTGAACAGCGCACCCGGCACCAGGTTCTCCAGGAAGAAGCGGTCAAAACCGGCCAGATATCCGCCACGATTCCCTGTCGGGAAGCGAAGCTCGATATGAAACGTCTCATACGTCTGCGGCGATTCGAAAATGAGGATCGCGGCCCGCTGATCGGGAATTTCGGCCTCAGGCATAAGGGCCGTCAGCAGTCCGTCCAGCGGCAGTACGCCGTACTGATACTCGTAAAAGCTGAGCACATGCTCGACAACCGATTCGCCGACCGGCAGCTCCGCGCGCGCTTCGTTGAGCAAGAATCGATAGTCCTGGCCGATTTCGCTCGCCTTGCGCTTCGTGGTCCCGATGACCGGCAGCCCACCGGTTGTCCAAAACCGCTGGCCGGATGTGCCCACGTATTCGAACTCGCGCTGTTCCCGCGACAAACGGTAGTTGAGCGCGAACTTCATGGCCGTGTAGTTCTCGGCGTTCGGGCGCAACCCGAGCACATCCTGTAACAGCACTTCATCGGTCAGCGGCTCGTTGCGCTCAACGAGATACTCGCGCGTGCGTCGAAGATCGCCGCGACTCAGCCGGGATACTTTCTCTTCCAGCATCCACTCATCGCCGAAATTCGCGACCGTCAGGTCGTCGCGCAGTTGGTTCGCGAGCAGTTCAGCCAGAATCTCGTCGCTCAGGTCGGTGACGTCGCTGACAATCTCCGCCTCGGCAGTTGATCTCCGAGCGGCCACCGGTGCCTCAACCTCGTGTTCGGGCAGCTCAACTTCCGTTTGGATCTCTTCGTCAACGTCGACATCGGGAGTTGGACCACCGATGAGCTCGGCGGCTGCCGGTTCGACGATCTGCGCAGTCTTCGCGCGCTTGCGCGGCTCCGGCGGTTCGGCCGGGAAGGGGCGCGGCTCTGCAAAGCGTTCGGCCAGCACGTGCGTCGTGTCGACGGCCGGCGGGGTCGGCGCGACGCCGGCCGCTGTCGTCACCAAATACGTGACGTCATCAATTTCTTCGATCTGAAATACATCAGCGTTCGCCTTGGCGACCTTCAGCAGGTGCGTTGCCCAATCGCCTTCGTCGCGTTCGGTATGCGTCGCGGCAAAGTATTTGGCGAGCGACGGCACCGAGGCACGAAGTGGCGCCGACTTCGGAAAGAAGCGCCCTGTCGCACGCATTACGTTCAGCGCATCACTCGCGACCGCCTGGTCCTTTTTCGTTCCAGCAAACTTCGGTTCAGAACTGGCTTCAGCCGTCTGCATACCTTTCGCACTCTCCTCTTGCCTGCCGGGCGAGATCGCTTAGCGCGATGTTTGCGCCCGTTCTCGCAGCGCCATCACGAGTTCTTCAGTTGTGACCGGATGATTCGAATTGCGCAGAACCGTCAACAAGTAGGTCATGTTTTCGCTACTGAGGTGCAGGTTATTCATCGACGCCCCTCTTCTTAATCACCGATGAAGTCTACACGCGAGCACTGTCCGGCGGCAATCTCGTCGCCGAACGATACGTTCGCCGGTCAAGATCGCAAACTCCCAAGCGCCAGCGCAACCGCTCCGAGCACGGTCGCGTCGGGGCCGAGCTGGCTGATCGTCAATCGAACCCGACGAGCAGCCGACGGAAACGAATACTGCCGCACCCTGGCGCTCAGCGGGTCCATCAAGAGCGCTCCGACGTCCGACACCAATCCACCGACGATCACTGCCGCCGGATTGAGCGTCGTAATTAGATTCGCAATCGCCAGACCGAGAACCTGTACCGTCTCTGAGACGACATCGCTGGCAGCGGGATCGCCCTGTCGCGCCGCGTCAAAGATCGAGCGAACGGTAATCGACTTGGGGTTCGACCAGCGATTGAGATCGAACGACGGTTGTGTTT
>JAICWZ010000204.1 GCA_025966355.1 Thermomicrobiaceae bacterium | reverse complement strand
TTCGACGTCGAACCGTCGTCTGGGGTTGTGCCCAACCGCTTTAGCAATGACATAGTTGGCGGCCTCCACATCCTGCCGGCGACTGGAATCCGTCAAGCTCGACGGCGCGATGACTACGGATGATGTCTACGGTGGCGCGACACTTAGCCATGTCCGAGGACCGTTCTGAGTCGCAGCACCAGGTTGTTTGACCGATGCCCATTCTTGGAAACGATTTCGCTTTCATCCAAATGCTCTTGAACTAAGGTTGACGTGAGCCGGTTGATCTCGGCGCTAAAGCGCGACTCCGGCTGGCTACTCGTAAGCGGCGATCCTTCGTTGACACTCCGCAGCACAACCGCCGGATCGTTGGGCACGCGAAACTCGATTTCTCGTTTCAGATTCTCGGCGATATCCCCGACCGGTATGCCGGAATAGTTGTTGAACCGATTGAGAACCAGGGTGATCTTTTCCTCGGGATAGCCGAGAAGTTCGGCGATCTCCAGGAACTGACGGGTGTCCTTGATTGCCGACATCTCCATGGTCAGAACGAGCAAGAGTTTGTCGGACTGATCCATCAGCGCAAGCATCATGTCATCGAAGCCGGGACGCGTATCGACGACGATGTAATCAACCGTCTTCGAGAGAACCGACACGGCCGCACGCAACAGTTCGACCGAGACGGTTTCCGATTCCTGTGGCGTCGCCGGAGCCAGGAGCAGCCGAATACCCGACGAATGCGTCACCAGCACGTCGTCGAGCAGTTCCCGATCGAGCTGGTGTGGTTGCACGGTGATGTCGCTGAAGGTCTTACTCTTCGCGACGTTCATCATGACGCCAACGTCGCCGAAATTGAGCGAGGCATCAATCAGTGCAACTTGCTTGTTCGTCAGCTGACGAATCGCCATCGCGACGTTGGTGGCGATGACCGATCGACCGACCCCGCCCTTGTTACCGATCACCGAAATGATCTTGGCGAGTCCGACGTCCGACGGGCGCGGGGCTGTCCCGTTCGGTGAGGCGGTGACGACCGGGCGCTGCACCTGTTGGGCAAGCCGCGAAACATGCCGTACCGCTGTGATCAGCTCTTCGAGGCTGAACGGTTTCGACAGGAACTCGCGCGCTCCTGCCAGCATCGCGCGACGCAACAGGTCGGGCTCATCCTGCACCGACATCATGATCACCCCGGCCGTTGGCAGCCGCGACGTGATCTCGGTCGTCGCGGTGATGCCGTCCATGTCCGGCATGTTGATGTCCATCAGAATGACGTCCGGCTGCAAGCGCATCGCGAGGTCGATGCCTTCTTGGCCGCGCGCTGCCTTGGCAACGACCTCGATATCTCCCTCGAAACGCAGGAGCTTTTCGACGTTATCGCGGCTCTCTGGAACGTCGTCGACGATGAGAACCCGAATCGTCCGTGCGCTCACTACTGCCCTCCGCTCGGGACTTGAATAGGCTTCGGCGCGGGAAGACCGTACGTGCTCATCAACTGGTCGTAGGTCATGCCGGTCGTCGTCGGCGTCGCATGATCATTCGGCGCCCGCAAGACGACCTGGTACCGGCCCTGATTATCTTCGAGGAACTTGATCAGTTCCGACTGCTGTGGTTCGACCTCAAGCACCAGCATGTCAGTACTGGGAAGCGGGGTCGGCAAATTGCTGTTCGGCGCTTCAGGTGCAGGAGTCGACGTCCCGCCCGGCGCGGCCGGTGCAGGCGTCGGCGTCGGCGTGGCGAAGGCTGAATCGTTGACTGCCTCATTGCCGGCGATGACGCGCAACACGCGGACATCTTGCAGGATCACCTTCGTCACCGGGCTGCCGCTCCCGTCATCAGTGACCGTGTATACCGAACCTGGTTGCCCAGGGATCGGGTAGACGGCAGAGCCCTGGCCCGGTGGCGGCAACTCAAGGGCTTTCTGGTCCATCGAGTATTGCTGCGGCGGAAGGAGGGTCGAGATTGGGCTCGTCGGCAGAACCTCGGACAAGTTCAGGCGAGCCGAATAGACGATGTCGATATAATCATCGGCCCGAATCAACCCACCCAGCGCGCTCAAACGATCGACCGGCAGCGCGACTGCCCGCTTTCCGTTGGTCAGGAGGTTCGTCAGACCCGGAGACACCAGATTGGCCATCAAGATCTGTTGACCGGAGACAACGTCACCGTTGGTAGCGAGCCCAATCACCTGGCTTGCGCTCGTCGCCGCGCCACTTGCCGCGGCGTTCCGGTTAACCTTGACGACCTTGACGTCCTCTTCGCGAATCACGGTATTGGCCGGAATGTCATGTGCGGCCTGCAAGACCGACACTGAGGCATCCGGGGTCACCTGGACGACCGGCGGCGTTTTCTTGTCGCTTTTCGTCAGTGAGAACACGACGAGTAACGCTGCCACCAGGGCAAGCCCGACTCCCAAAATGATGAAGAGGCGTCCACCTCTGCGCATCTATGATTCCTTCCAGGCATCGCCGAAGTCGAGCGAACCAGTCGCACCACAGTTGACGGAGGCGCTACAATCGGTCTGATGATCGATCCTCGCCTCGGTTCGTAGTCTAGGAATTGCCCTGGATACTCACCATAGTACGTAGGTAACGAGCGTGTCCCAAGGGAGTACCGTAGGCCCGCTCGCTCACCGCCGTTACCGCCCCTTTTTCTTCAATTACGGGGATTCACAAGACGAATGTCGACGCATGGAATTACGGAACTCCTATACGGACACGATCCGGAAGAACGTATCGTCGCGGTCGAATTCTCCCGGCAGAATCATGTCGAGGTGTTTCGTCGATTGGCAGACCAATCGGTCGTCACAGAGCTCGTCCCGCTGCGCCCGTGGTTGATCACGGAGAGCGCCGGGCGTGATCTCGTCAGGTCGACCGCAGTGTTTGAACTCGCGGGGGACCTTCCGCTCAACTACCGCGTCGAATTCGAGAACTGGGCACAATTTCGTGATGCATGCGAACGCCTCCGAGGGGCGAATGCCAGGTTCCACCGCTTCAACCATCCGGTCGAGCAGTACCTGACGCTCAGCGGGCGCACGCATTTCAAAGGGATGGCGTTTGATGACCTCGTTCGGTTGCAGATTGATCTGGAAACGACGAGCCTGAACCCCGACGACCCGGACGCCCGTATCCTCGCGATCGCGCTGTCATCCAACCGTGGCGATGCGACGGTGCTCGCGACCGGTGCGCAGAGCGAAGCCGAGATTTTGGTCGAACTCGGTGCCACGATTCAGCGCCTCGATCCGGACGTCATCGAGGGGCATAACATCTACAACTTCGATCTTCCATTCCTGATCAGCCGCGCGCGGGCGAACAAGCAGCGACTGAACTGGGGGCGCGACGGCAGCGACCCGCGCGAACTCGGAATTCAACGGTTTAAGGCGGGTGCACGCTCAGTCCCGTTCCGCGCCTGCGCCATCTACGGGCGGCACATCATCGACACGTACCAGCAGATCCAGCGATACGATTACTCAGGCGAGATGTCGAGTTATGGCCTGAAAGAATCGGTCGAAGCGCTCGGCCTCACCAAGCCCGATCGCGTCTTCATACCCGGCGATCAGATCGCGACGGCATGGGAACATGATCGGGAACGGGTGATCGCCTATGCGCTCGACGACGTGCACGACGTGGCGCTGCTCAGCGATCTCGCGACGCAGACCGAGTTCTATCAGTCACAGATTCTGCCGCGCACGTTCCAACGCGTCGCCGTCGGTGGGCCGGGAGAGAAGATCAACGCGCTGATGACGCGCATCTACCTGCACGAGGGCCACAGTCTGCCGCTGCCGAAGCCGCCACGCGGTTATCCCGGCGGCTATACCGAGGTCAAGCGCGTCGGCGTTTTCCGGCCCGTCGTCAAGTGTGATGTCGAGAGTCTGTATCCCGCGATCATGCTCGCCGACCGGATCGGCCCCGCGAGCGATGTACTCGGCGTCTTTCTGCCGCTTCTCGAAGTGCTCACCAATCGACGATTGCACGCCAAGGGTGAGGCGCGGCGTAGCGAGGGCGCCGACCGCGCCCGCTGGACCGGCATTCAATCGAGCTTCAAAGTCCTGATCAACTCGTTCTCAGGCTACCTCGGTTACGATCGAGCGCTCTTCAACGATTACGATGCAGTGACACGGATCACGCTGCGCGGCCAGGAACTGATCCAGGTCGTTGTCGGAGAACTGGAAACGCTCGGCGCCGAACCGATCGAAATCGATACCGACGGCGTCTACTTCAGACCGCCCGAGACCATCGATGACATCGATGCTCAGGAAGCGTTCGTGGCACTCATTTCCGAGCGTCTGCCGGCTGGTATCAACCTGGCGCATGACGGTAGCTATCGCGGAATGATCTCACTCCGAACGAAGAATTATGCGCTTCTCGGCATCGATGATCGCCTGATCCTCAAGGGGAGCGGGCTGCGCAGCCGGCGCGATGAGCTGGTTCTACGCCGTTTCTTACACGACGCCGCACTCGCCTTCATCGAACAATCAGAGGACGCCGTCCGCGCGGTCTATCTCGCGTTCGCCGAGGCGATCCAGGCCCGCCAGCTCATGCCGGTCGACATCGCCCGTTCGGAAACGATTACCGAAAAAACGTT
>JAICWZ010000427.1 GCA_025966355.1 Thermomicrobiaceae bacterium | reverse complement strand
GAGCGGAGCTACGCGACCTACCAGCGCTTCAATCTGGCCGACGATTATGTCCTGCTCGATGCCGCCGAAACCGAAGCGCGCATCAAGGTTTCCAAGGCGCTCGGCTCGCTCTTCACCCCGAACTGCGGCGTCGTGCAGCCGGCCAAGCTCGTGCGCGGGCTGGCGCATGTTGTCGAGAAACTCGGCGTCACCATTTATGAGCAAACAGCCGTGACCGACTATGACGGCGGCCATTCACCACGCTTTTACACCCAGCGGGGCGAAGCCCGAGCCCAAACGCTGGTGCTGGCCGGTGAGTCGTACCTCTCGCAACTGCCGAAGCTGCGCCGCCAACTCATTCCGGTCTATTCGCTGATCGTGCTGACGGAACCACTGACCGACGCCGAGTGGGAAGAGATCGGCTGGGAAAGCCGCGAATGCGTTTCGTCGAACCGTTTCACCGTCGACTATCTCTCGAAGACGAGCGACGGACGGATCGCCTTCGGCGGGCGCGGTGCCCCGTATCACCTCAACTCGCAAATTTCCGACGATTTCGACCGGCATGAGCCGACCCATGCCATGCTACGGCGCAGCGCGATCGACTGGTTTCCGATGCTGAAAAACGTGCGTTTCACCCACGCCTGGGGCGGTCCGCTCGGCATGCCGCGCGACTGGATGCCGACGATGTCATACGACCCGTCGACACATATCGCGACGGCGCGCGGCTACACCGGCCAGGGCGTCGCGACCTCGAATCTCTCCGGCCGCGTGCTGACCGATCTGATCACCGGCACCTATTCCGATCTGATGGCGCTCCCGACCGTCGATCATCAGTCGCCCGACTGGGAACCGGAGCCGTTCCGCTGGCTCGGCGTGCGCTACACCCAGGCCGGCTTTGGCCGTCTCGACGAAGAAGCCGAACGCACCGGCCAGGCCCCCAGCGGCCGCAGCCTCACCGAATGGCTTGGAAGACATTAGAACTGGACCAAATACTGGGTACGCTATGCAGCCACCGACGAGATCCTGTCGCCGTAATCGCGCTGGATCATGTGAGCGAGTGTCGTGAGTTCAATCGACGGGTAGCGATGGCTGGTTTCGGCGCAGTCGAATGACATATCGTGTGTATCCATAACAACGCCGGCCTGAATCTGCCGCGCCAGCGTCGCGTTGAATGGGCGCATCACCACCGACATCATGCGCATCATCGGCCGCGGTACCTGGCTGATCGTGCCCTGTTTCCCGATCCTCGCCTCAAACATTTGGGCAAACTGGCGGAAGGTAAGATTTTCTGGCCCGCCGACATCGACTTCGACGCCGCGCATGTTCGGATCGACCACCGCAAGATCGGCGAAACGGGCGACATCGGCAGCGGAAACGAAGTTGATCGGGTTTTCGCCCGTCCCAAAGAGGCGCGTCTTGCCCGTCGCGATCAACGGCTCGCCGATCAACATCGCCCAGGTTTCCATGTACGCCGTTGGGCGGATGATCGTCCAAGCGAGGCCACTCTGGCGTAGCTCCTGCTCGGCCGCGTACTTCATGCGGAAGAGCTCCATCGGATGATCGGCCGTCGCACCATGGATCGACATCAGAATGAAGTGCTCGGCACCGGCCGCTTGCGCCGCTGAGATGAGATTGTGATTGCCATCTCGGTCGATGGTGCGCGGGTTGCAGTCGCCCGCTCCGGCAAAGCCGTGAACCGCCGAAATGACGGTGCTGACACCCCGCATGGCCGCCTCGACGGCCTGCGGCTCGCGAACGTCGCCGGCAACCAGTTCGACCAGATCTCCGCGTAACGCGTTCGCCCGATTTGGATCACGCGTAAGCACGCGCACCTGGAGACCACGCCCTGTCAAGAGTTGCACGATCCGCGATCCGAGTTGCCCGCTTCCACCGGCAATCAATATCACTGGTAACCTCCGGCCGTCTCGCCGAGGGCCTGGCGTAGCGCAGCGTCGCCTACAGGTCCGCCTGCCTGCACCGGCTCCATATACATGCGGACGGAGGTGATCTCGCCGTCGTGCACCTCTTGAATCGTCACACCGCGCATGACGAACGGAGCGCCGTCGCGGCGGGTGCCGCGCCATTCCCATTCGGCCCAGACCGTCTTCCCTACAGTCGCACTCTGCAGCAAAGCAGACGTGATACCGGGCACGGCGGCGAAGATCTGTTCCCAGTTCCGGCGCATCTGCGCCTGGCCCTTGAAGGCGCGCTCGGGGTGTGCCGGGAACGTGCTGTCGTAATCGACGTGAAAGCAAGCAGCGAGCGCCTCAAGATCGTGCGCATTGATTGCCTGCTGCACTCTCTCGAGCAGATCGGCTGGGTGCGCGAAGCTTGGAGTCTCCAAAGTGTTCCTCCTCGTTTCGCTGAGTCATAAGCCTTTCGCATGCGATATTACGCTGATCCGATGATTCATCGAGATTCTTGCGCGATTGGTTGATCCATTATGCGCTTGTTCGCGCGGGCTTGCAACGCTCCCCCCGTGCTTGTGCTCACGGAAGAGGGCTTCGAGGCGATCTGGTCTCTCGTCGAGAGGCGGATCGCCGTCATGATGACCACGACGAATGGAGAGAGAATCGAACAAAACCGCACAATGGGCAGTCGTATTCGCTCCAGTTGCCCATCAAGCGCAATGTCACCGCTGCGCAGAGACGAACGGCAGATAAAACGACCTGCCTCGGGAT
>JAICWZ010000489.1 GCA_025966355.1 Thermomicrobiaceae bacterium | reverse complement strand
TGTCGTGTGTTGGCAACCGCCATGGAATCCTCGTCTCAATTCTGGTCGGCGTGAACCCGCCACTCAGGCATTTACCGATTGCGCTCCCCGCAGATGAGCCATCCCCACGGCCCGCCCTCGAGCGTTTCATCTCATTGTATCGTGCCCTCGGCCAGCAACCGAGCTATTCGGCCGGCACGAGTACGCTGTTCTCGCGCGATCGACTGATGAATTCGCCGACCAAACCGGTATGCACCTGGCCATTGACGAACGCGCTATCGCGAATCAGGAGCTTATAAAAATCGACGGTCGTGTGGACGCCCGAGATCATCGTCTCGCTCAGTGCGCGATGCAGGCGATTGATCGCCTCTTCGCGATCGCTGCCCCAGACGATCAGTTTGGCCAGCAGCGAGTCGTAGTGCGGCGGCACGACGTAGCCGGAATAAAGGTGCGTATCGACGCGCACGCCCGGGCCGCCCGGCAAGAAGAGATCTTCGATCTGCCCGCAGCTTGGCGCGAAATCGGCCGCCACGTTTTCGGCATTGATGCGCGCCTCGATCGCATGGCCCCGCGGCCGAACATCTTTCTGGCTGAAGGTGAGCTGTTCCCCGGACGCGACCTTGAGTTGCCACTTGATCAGATCGTAGCCGGTGACGAATTCGGTCACCGGATGCTCAACCTGAATACGGGCGTTCACTTCCGCGAAATAGAAATGCTCTTCCCGATCGACCAGGAACTCGAACGTCCCTGCACCGGTGTATTCGAGCGCCTTAGCGGCGCGCACGGCCGCTTTGTTCAGACCGTCGCGCAGCTTGCTCGAAATGTTCGGCGCTGGAGATTCTTCGATCAGCTTCTGGTAGCGGCGTTGGAGGGAGCAGTCACGTTCGCCGAGCGACAGCACATGACCATGACCATCCGCCAGAATCTGTACTTCGACGTGGCGCGGCCGGTCGAGATAGCGCTCGACGTAGACAGCGCCATTGCCGAAGGCGGCTTGCGCTTCAGACTGCGCCACCGGGAAGACCTGCATCAGTTCGCGTTCGTCCCAGGCGACGCGCATACCGCGACCGCCGCCGCCCGCCACCGCCTTGATCAGAACCGGAAAGCCGATCTCGCGCGCGATGTTCCGCGCCGCCTGGACATCAAGCACCGGATCCTCTGAACCGGGGGTGATCGGGATCTTCGCCTTTTTCATGATCTGGCGGGCGACCGACTTGTTGCCTGACTGTGAGAGCACTTCCGGCTTCGGCCCGACGAAGATGAGGTTGCATTCTTCGCAGATCTCGGCCAGCGACGAATTTTCGGCCAGAAAGCCGTAACCGGGGTGAATTGCATCGCAGCCGGTGACGAGCGCGGCGCTGATGATCGCCGGAATGTTGTTGTAACTCCGCGATGCCGGGCCGGGGCCGATACAGACCGCCTCATCGGACAGGCGCACCGGCAGCGAATCGCGGTCGACGTCGGAATATGCGACGACCGAACTGACGCCCAGCTCGTGACAGGCGCGCAGGATGCGCAGGGCGATCTCCCCACGATTGGCAATGAGCAGCTTTCGTATCACGCTTCGCCTATCTCTGTTCTAGGTTGCCATGAAAAGGCCGCCGTCGACGCTCAGGACGTTGCCGGTGATGTAGCTGGCGGCGGGTGACGCCAGGAAGGCGACCGCTTCGGCTACATCGTCAGCCGTGCCAAACGTTCCGGTCGGAATTTGTTCGAGAATCCGCTTCTTGAGTTCATCCGGCAGCACATCGGTCAGGCGCGTATCGATGAAGCCGGGCGCGACCGCGTTCACCGTGATGCCCCGTGAACCGATCTCTTTGGCAAGGGATTTGGTCAAACCGATGATGCCCGCCTTGGCCGCCGCGTAATTCGCCTGGCCCGGATTGCCGACGAGGCCGACGACCGACGTCATGTTGACGATCCGGCCGTAACGCTGGCGCATCATCGGGCGAATCGCCGCCTTCGAACAGAGGTAGGCGCTCTTCAGGTTCGTTGTCAGAACGGCGTCCCAGTCGTCATCTTTCATACGCATGATGAGCGTGTCGCGCGTGATACCGGCGTTGTTGACGAGCACGTCGAGCCGGCCGAACTGGTTGATCGTTGCTTCGATCAACTGGCCGACCTGATCGGCGTCGCTGACGTCCGCTTTCAGCGCGATGGCCGCGCCGCCCGCATTCGTGATTTCGGAGACGACCTCGTTCGCCAGCTGCTCATCGCCACGATAGTTGACGACGACCTGAGATCCGGCGATGGCAAGTCGCCTGACGGTCGCCCGGCCGATGCCGCGCGCGGCACCGGTTACGATCGCCGACCGCTTGATTTCGGCATCACTGCTC
>JAICWZ010000103.1 GCA_025966355.1 Thermomicrobiaceae bacterium | reverse complement strand
GCGGTGTATCTGCGCGAGGTGATTGGTACCGGCACCGGCATGGCCGCGGCCGGCTTTACCATCTTCTCGGTCACGATGACGATCGGCCGCTTGGCAGGCGATCGGCTTGCCGCGCGACTCGGCGCCCTATTGCTCATGCGCCTCGGCGGTCTCATCGCGGCGCTCGGGCTTGGCATCGCGCTCGTTGTACCGAATCTGGCCGTCAGCCTCTTCGGCTTCGCCTGCGTCGGCGCCGGCATGTCGTTCGTCTTCCCGCTGATCGTTAGCGCGGCCAGCCGGACGGGGCAGATAGCGCCCGGCCCGGCCATCGCCGCCATCTCGACCGCCGGCTACGTCGGCCTGATGGCCGGGCCATCATCGATCGGCCTGACCGCCGAACTGAGTTCGCTCCGTATTGCCCTTGGGATCGTGGTACTGCTCAGTTTGCTGGTGGCGTTGCTGGCGCCAAGGACGAGCGCGAGCACTTCGCCCTAACGGGCAGCTTCACCGGTCCGAACGAGCCATAGCCGGGTCGGAGCGGACGAAATATATGCAGACGACGAGCACCCACACCGGCAGCAGGAATTCAGCGACCCACCCGACCCACGGAACGAGTGACACGACGCCGAGCGCGATGGTCAACCAGGCGAACCACGCCGGGAGCACCCGAGAGCCCAGGAACCCGATGCCAGTGGCAAGAAAGAATCCGCCGAGCGCGAACAGCGCCATGATGAAGAATCCGTCGGTCCCGCGATACAGCGCTTCGACCGCCTGATCGGAGATCCGTGCCCCATCCGATTCCAACGCCATCGCCGCGGCCAGCCGGACGGCAAAGAATCCGAACATCGTCGCGACCGCAAGCAACCCGCTGGCGAAGGCCCAGGATCCAAACCCGCCGCGAAGATCTGTGAGTCGCTCACGCACGATCGAAAGAAACCAGATGAAGGCGACCGCACCGACGCCAAACAGGATCGTGCCGAGATAGATCGTGCTCGTGGCATGCTTCAAATAGTCTGTGATTTGGGACGCATTCGCGGTCGAACTGTCACCGAGCCGGCTCGACTCGCTGCGATCCAGCATCTGGACCGCGATGACCCACAGGACCATCGCCAGCAGGCCGGAAAGCGGGGCGAATCGCTCTACGACGGCAAAGCGCTCATGCTTCTGTGCCGATATGGGATCCACCCGACTCATCGTTCCCTCGATACTACTCATCGCCAAACTCCTCGTCATTTGCACCACGTGCCATCGATCCTGAATAATGCGAGTCTATTCGGGCAGTCTCGTTGCTACATCGGTGATACGAACGAATCTTGGTCACTCGTGTGAATGACTTTTCGCCGGTGCTCCTCACTCGCACGAGTGAGTGCAGCGAGATGTGAGATGAGTGGGTACGTGCGGGGATGAAAACATGGAGCGACGAGCTATCGGCTCATCTGGATAGTGTCATCGCGACTGGAATCGGCGCCTTCTTTCTCGTCGAGATCTGGAGCGAGGGCGGGTTTGCCGGTGATCGGTTCCTGGCAAGCGCGACCGCACTGGTGTTATCGGCGACGCTGATTTTCCGACGCCGCGCACCACTTCTGCCGCTTCTGGCGAGTGTCGCGACCGTCGAGATCTCGAACCTGGCCGTGCCCGCACTCGCCAACACTCCGTCGTTCCTGCTCGCCTTGACGGTCTCCATCTATGCCTGCGCTCGATATCTCCGCGTTCAAATCCTTCCGCTGGCTGCCGTCATCGTGCTGGCCGCGATCCCGCTCGCGGCCATCGAGCCGGGCGAACCGGTTATCCTGGCCGACTTCGGATACATCGCAATTCTGGGTATCGCCCCATTCGTGGCCGGGTTGGTGATCCGCCGTCGCCAGGAGCGCGAGCGTGACCTTACACAGCAGACCATCGCCCTGGCGCTCGAGCGCGACACGAAGGCACGGATGGCAGTCGCGGAGGAACGGGTACGCATTGCCCGAGAGCTGCACGACGTCGTCGCGCATGCCATCAGCGTGATGGTCTTGCAGGCGCGCGGGGGCCGACGCATGTTGGATAACGAGCCGGAAGAGACCCGGCGAGCGCTTGACGCGATCGAGTATGCCGGCGAGCAGGCGCTGACGGAGATGCGTCGCCTGCTCGGTATGCTGCGCCAGGACGAAGCGGAACTTGGGTTCATGCCGCAGCCGAGCTTGACTCGCATCGACGATCTGGCCGCGCAGCTCACGTCAACGGGGTTGCCCGTGGACGTTACGATCGAGGGAACGGCGGTGGAGCTTCCGTCGGGTATCGACGTCTCCGCCTATCGAATCGTGCAGGAGGCGCTCACGAATGCGCTCAAACATGCTGGCCCAGCACGGGCAACGGTGATCATCCGCTACGGCACGGATGATCTCGAACTCGAGATCGTCGACGACGGCCAGGGTCTTGGGAATGGAGGTGGCTCCGGTCGCGGGCTCATCGGCATCCGCGAGCGGGTCGGCATCTTCGGGGGCGAGCTTGAATCTGGAGCACGGAGCGAAGGTGGATATGCGGTGCGGGTGCGGCTCCCGCTTGGGGTCTTGCAATGATCCGAGCCTTGCTCGCCGACGACCAGCACCTCGTCAGAGCTGGATTCCGGATGATTCTCAAATCGGAACCGGACATCGAGGTTGTCGGCGAGGCCGGCGACGGCCATGAGGCCATCGACCAGGTCGCTCGGCTTTCTCCTGACATTGTCCTTATGGACATACGCATGCCCGGGGTCGACGGCATTGAGGCGACGCGGCAGATCACGCGAACGTCTGCCACGCGCGTGATCGTCCTCACAACCTTCGATCTTGACCAGTACGTCTACCAGTCTCTCCGCGCGGGCGCGAGTGCCTTCCTCCTCAAGGATGCGCCCGAGTCACACCTTATCGCGGCGATTCACGTAGTTGCCGAGGGCGGGTCGCTCTTCGCCCCGTCCGTGACCCGGCGGCTGATCGAGCACTTCGCGCAGGAGCCGCAGATCAATGCCGAGGGCCATACACTCCAAGATCTCACCGCTCGTGAGATCGATGTCCTGCGTCTCCTCGCGCGCGGTCTGTCAAATGCCGAGATTGCGGACGAACTGACTGTCAGCGAGCACACAACGAAAACCCACGTCGCAAGCATCCTCCAAAAGCTGCAGCTTCGGAACCGTGTGCAGGCGGTTGTATTCTCCTACGAGACGGGAATTGTGCGCCCGGGTAGCTAGGCTCGCTCAACTTGAGTTCGAACGACCGCTGGCGCGAAGGCTCGGGATTGTGTTCTTGCTCAGCCCGTTGCTGGCGTCGCGGACGGTTGCCGCGCGCGGATGACGTAGCCGCAGAGGTGATCGCCCGCGAGGACATGATTGGCGCGTTCGACATCGGCATCGAGTAGCTGGCGGAACATCTGGGCTTCGTAGTTGCAGGCGACCGGGAAGCAGGCGGCGACACGATTGATGGCGCAGTTGTATTGCTTGATGATCCAGGTCGATTCGTCGCACTGCTCGCAGACCGCGTAGTAGCCGAGTTCGTCCATCCCCTCAGCCAGCGCTTCGACGCGTTCTCCGAGGGTGCGAGCATGGCTGATGCGCTCGCGCAAATACTCGCACGTTCGCTCGGCGCGTCGCTCGAGCAGTTGATTGACCTTTTGCGCACCGTCGATCTGTACCAGATCGGCCAGCAACTCCGTCACGACCATATCGTAATGCTTGGGGAAGAAATCTTCGGCGAGGGGTGCGATGCGATACAGGTTGGCCGGGCGGCCGATCGCTCGTCGTTCCAACGTCGCTTCGATCAACTCATCGTTTTCGAGCGCCGTCAGGTGCTTGCGCACCGCCATCGACGTGATACCCAGCAAACCGGCCAACTGGTCGGCAGTGAGCCCATCGCTTTTCTTGAGTGTATAGAGGATCTTGCGCCGGGTTGCCCCGCGCGGCAAGCTCGGTTTGCCCTTGGTTGCCATCGTCCCTCCGCGCTAGATCATAACATAAATCGCCATCTACTTCGGTTGAGGGCGGGACCTTGGTACCGCGGCCGCTCCGATCATCCTACACGTTCAGCGACCAATGGTATCTCGGAGAGATCCAGGCCCTTTTCTATACTTGCCGTATCGCGGGGCAGGTTCGCCCCGCTGGTTGATGTTACACGCACACCGGACGACGGTTCGCGGAGGTTCATAACAGGCCAAGTATGACGTATCAGACGCGGTCCATCATTGTTAGCCGGCGGGTCGCGACGATTTCGTACATCGGCGGACTGTCGCTGCTGATCATCGCATTACGGCCACGCAGCAAATACGCCGCGCGCCACGCCAACATGGCTGCCGGTCTGCACCTCATCCGCTTCGGCTGGGCCGCGCTCACCTTGATCGTCTGGAGCTTGAGCGCCAACGAGCTGCTGGCGCGTCCAGTCAGCCGCATCGCTCTCGATCTGGGCATGCTCCTGATCGCGGGCATCCCCTGGCCCACCGGCACCGATATTCACCTGGCGCTCGTGTTGTCACTTCCGCTCGGATTCACCTGGGCGCTCGGATTGGTTGGGGCCGTGCTCGCCGCGACAGGCCGGACCGCCGACCTTGATAACTGCTTTCATAGCGACTGGTCGGGCGAGATGCAGTATCCCGACGAGGACTTCGGCCGGACACCGCGCTCCGGGAGCAAAAACCGGACGGAAGATCGCTCGCGACTCAAGGAACTGACCGAGCAGCGCATCGATCGTATCTGGCAGGCCTCGCAGGTCGCTGCGCTCGAGCATCGTCGTGTCGAGCGGCTCGAAGAGGTGCGCGCCGACCAGGATGCCGTGCTCAGCCGAATTTCCAATCTCAACCGGATGCTCGCGCTCGGCGAAATCAGCCTGAACCGCTTCAACACCGTCTACTCCGAGCTGATCGATTATCTCGACGTGCTCCGGCTGGAGGCAGGCAACCTCGAGCTTCGCCGCGCCGATTCGCGTTCGCTCAACGACCACGGCCCGCGCCCGCCGACGATCGATTCGATACCGGAAACGCGCGTGGAGACGCTCGCGATCGTCGACACGAGCGGCCTACCGCTCGTGACCCACGGCCACTTCTCGCTCGATGAATCGATGATTACCGGCATGGTCTCCGTCTTCGAAAGCCTGTCCGAGGAGATGTTCGGTTCGGCGGTGCATAAGACGCAACTGGCCGATGGGCAGGTCATCCACTTCGTGCGCGGGCAGTCAACCATCGCTTATGCGATTTTCGAAGACGAGCCGGCCGTCGAGCAGATTCTGCGCCTGCGCGAATACCACGAGAACTTCGAGATGCTCAACGCCGAGGTCCTGCGCTTCTTGCCGATCGATGTCGCGCATTTGCGCGATCTTGCCAGCCCATTCGACTTTGTCCCCCGCGAAACCGAGCCCCTCCCACCACCCAAACCGCTCCCGATCCGCCAGTTCCGCGTCAAATAGGGCGACCGGGAGCCCGGTTGCTCCCCTACGGACGGTTTGTGGCGCGACCTGCGATCCCGGTCCAGCCGAAGAGCAGGCCGGCCAGCGTCAGGGCGAGCCCGACCAGCGCCAGCGTGGCGCCGAGCTTTACCGAGGCCGGCGCATAGTGGTAGACGATCGTGTGTGTTCCTGGCGTGAGCTTGATGGCGGGCAGAATGCCGTCGATCTGCTCGATCTCCGCCGCTTTGCCATCGACTGTCGCCTGCCAGCCGGGGTAGGCCGGATCGGCAACGACCAGATAAGCCGGCTCGTTCGCCGTCACCTCGAAGCGGTCGTTTTCGCGACTGAGCAACGTCGGCTTCACGCCGCCCGGCAACCGTTGCAGCGCGTCGAGCGTCGGTGGGGCACCGTTGGCCGCCGGTTTGACGAGGTACGCCGGACCGGCGTCTTCCTTATTACGGTAGATCATCACGTTCCCCAGCGTCATGATGTCAGCCAGCTCAGGGTCGGTCAGCCGCGTGTTCGAGACGACGATACCGACGTGCATCAGGCCAAGCAGCTTCGGGTTCGGTTTGCCGTCATCGACCGGCGGGATCGTCAGCTGGTATCCCTCGATCTTGTAGCCGCCCGCCTTGCTCATGAATTTGACGTAGTTTTCGATCAGAAGCGGATCCCAGCCATCGGCCATGCGCAGGTTGAGCGTCACGGCGCCCAGTTGCGGCAGGTTGCGCTGCACGCCGTAGGAGCGGCTCGTGCCGGCCAGTCGCGCCACCGCCAGCTCTCGCGGTGGTGGCGTGGTCGCGTCGGTGATCGAGCGAACCTGCGCCCGGCCCTGATCGACCTTGATCAAGGTGACCGAGACGAGCAGCAGCGTGATGAAGCCGAGCAGGAGCTGATTACGACGCAGATAACGCGGATGATAGCTGTGCATCAGGCCGAGGAGCGCCTCGGCGCCGATGCCGGCCAAGAGCGCGATGCCGAGCAGCGCCACCAGCCAGATGCGTGAGAGGCCGCGAAAGCCGTCGAACTCGGGCAGCACGCGTGCGGCGAGATCGAAGAGCGGAGAGGCGTTCCCCATCGCCAGCGCGCCGGCCAGCACAATGCCGCCGAGCAGCGGCAGCACGCGTCGCCCCGCGGCAATCACGCCGATGGTGGCCAGCAGGAGCACCAGACCGCCCGGCTGCATGACGTTTTCCCAGGGTATCGGCGATGGCGGAGCATGGCCGAAAAGCGCTTTGATGATCTGGACGAGCGGATAGGCATCGGTCGCGGCGATCGCATCCTGGCGAGTCGAATGCTTCGTGAACTCCAGCAGCGGCAGCAGGTGAATCGATGCGAGCAGCAGTCCACCGATCCCGGCGACTGCCAGGCCGATCAGCGGCGACACGATCGAGCGGACGCCACAGGCATGCCAGCGTGATCCGAGCATCCAAAGCGTCACCCCGGCGACCATCATCAT
>JAICWZ010000595.1 GCA_025966355.1 Thermomicrobiaceae bacterium | reverse complement strand
ATCTGAAGACGTCGTGGTCTCCGACGCGACGCCACCGACAGCGCAATTCACCAGCGACGGTAGCCAATTCGAATGAGGCGCGTCCGTCAAGGCTGGCGAAGAACCACGTCATCTTCAAGATACCGGGCGCGCCTTGCATGGACTTGACGCGCAGCGATCGCGGCCACGGAATCGCCGGGTCGGCAGCGTGGGCATCGCAGGCTGGGACGAACTTTGTCCACACCACGTCCTGGAAGGTCACACGGTGATCAGCCTTCAGTTTGCGGTAGTCGGCATCAAACGCAGGGGTGGTCTCGAACGTCACGGCTGAGGCGCGGCGTCGTCGGCCTGCGCCTGGGCGTCGAGGTGATCCAGGAAGGCGTCTCCGTCGTTGTAAACGGTGACCAATCCGGCCGTCACGTGCTCGTCGACTTCCTTTTCCCGCTGCTGCCACCGGTCCTCCCAGAACCACCGCTGGGCGGCGGGAATCGGTAGCGCTGGTCGAAGCTCGAGGACCCCGTCGTCACGCTCGGTGATCTCGACTTGGGCGCCCGATTCGTCGAGGTGCAGCCGGCGACGCACCTCGGCCGGCAGGGCAACGAGGCCGCGGCCCTGGACCGCTACAAAACCATGAAACGCCATGGTTCCATCGTCGCAAAGCGCCGTAACACGGTAAAGCTCGCTTATTTAGGCTAGTCACGCTAGCGCGACTAGCGTAATCTGGTCGGTATGAACACAACGGTGACAAGCACGGAGGCGAAAAACCGCCTCAATGCCTTGCTGGCCGACATTGAACGCACCGGACAGTCAGTGACGATCACCAATCACGGCCGCCCGGTCGCCAAGTTGGTGCCCGTTCAGCCTGTACCGCGCAAGTTCGGTCAGTTGCCAAATCTGTTGATTCCCAGCGATTTTGACGAACCGCTACCCGAATCGGAACTTGCGCGGTGGGATGGCGCCGATTCGTGAACGTGCTTTTAGACACGCACATCCTGCTCTGGTTGGTCAGCAGTCCACCCGAAGTGGACGCCTCGGCCTTGGCCGTGCTCGCCGACCCGAACACCAACGTCTGGGTCACTGCGGCCTCGGCGTGGGAAATCGCGATCAAGACCCGGCTCGGTCGCCTCGACGGCGAAGCACTCTTGTCAGCCTGGGCCGACATCATGCCTGACATGAGCACCACTGAGCTGGCTATCGAGTCATCCGACGCGATCCTCGCCGGCCGGCTCCCTTGGGAGCACAAGGATCCATTCGACCGCGTCATCGTTGCCCAGGCGCTGCGCCGTAATCTCACCATCGCGACCCGCGACTCCAAGATTCTCGACGCCGCCCTCACCGCCACGCTGCCAGCCTGAGCTGCTCCCCAATCTGCGCCAATTCGCAGTGGGCGTCAGATCCGATGAATCACGCCGACAACATCGCGACATCTTTGCAAGTGAACTAGTTGGCCGCGATTGGCACGCGGCAAGTACCCGCGCCGCCCGCTCTCGGCGCTGGAAGCCCAAATTTTTCCGATGTCGGGGCCACGGTCGTGGCTTGAGGGCGTCGGTAGCGACACAATACTGGCATGCAGTTCAACTCCGGCGATATCGGGACGCCACAGTGGGCCGACGCCCTGGCGAAAAACATCATGGATCTCAAGGCTTTTGAACGCGATCGTCTGCCT
>JAICWZ010000534.1 GCA_025966355.1 Thermomicrobiaceae bacterium | reverse complement strand
GTGCGGCCATTATCGTTGTGCCATGTGAGATCGTCCGTCTGACCAAACAGCGCAACAACCCCCAGTGACCAGACTGCCGCTGCCCTCATGCCCCATTGCTATCACGAAAGGTCCGCCCCGTCGGGCGCGGAATCGCACACTACGCAGCACGCTCCTGATCCTTGTACTGCAACTGGTACAGCTTCCAATAAATTCCGCGATGCGCCAGCAGTTCCTGATGCGTGCCGCTCTCGCGCAACTGACCTTTGTGCATCGCCAGAATGCGATCGGCGCGTTGAATCGTGCTCAGCCGGTGCGCGATGACGATGCTCGTGCGGCCCGTCACCATGCGTCCCAGCGCCTCGCGAACGCGCATCTCGGTATCGGTGTCGACGCTCGAAGTCGCCTCATCCAGGATCAAGTATCGAGGATTGTGCGCCAGCGCTCGCGCGAAGCTGATCAACTGCTTCTGTCCCGTGCTCAATCCGCCGCCCCGCTCGCGAATGAGATGTGCGAAGCCTTGCGGCAGCGCGCGCACGAAATCCAACAGATTCACCTGTTCCGCCGCCGCTTCCACCTCCTGTTCCGCGATGCCTTCGGTCCCCAGCCGTATGTTCTCGCCGACGGTTCCCGTGAACAGATACGGATCCTGAAGCACGACTCCAAACTGCCGCCGCAACTCGAGCGGATCCATTTCCCGAACGTCGACTCCGCCCACGCGAATGGCGCCGCGCTGCACGTCGTAGAAGCGCAGCAGCAGGCTGATCAGCGTGGTCTTGCCCGCGCCGGTGTGGCCCACAACCGCGATGGTCTCGCCCGGTTCGATGCGGAAACTGACGTCGCGCAGCACCCAATCCTCATCCTTGTAAGCAAACCAGACGTGATCGAACTCGATGGGCTCGATGGTGTCGGTCACCTTGCGCGGCATCGCCGGCGCCACCACGCGCGCCTCCTCATCGAGCAACTTGAAGATGCGCTCGCTCGAGGCCATGGCGCCTTGCAGAATGTTGTACTTCTCGCTCAAATCCTGAATGGGCCGGAAGAACCGCAGACCGTATTGCAGAAACGCCGCGACCACGCCCAGCGTGAGCGCTCCGCTCTGCACGCGGAAACCGCCGTAAGTCAGAATGCCCGCCAGCGCCAACATGGAGATGAATTCGACCACCGGATAAAACCACCCGTACGCCGTAATCGCGTCCTTGTACGCCTCCATGTGCTCGCGGTTCACGCCCTCGAACTCCACTGCGCTGCGCGCCTCGCGATTGAACAACTGCAACACCACCACGCCGGTGATGTGCTCTTGCAGGTACGCATTGATCTTGGCGATCGCCACGCGTATCCGGCGATAGCTCTCGGTCACCGTGCGCCGGAAAATCACTGTCGTCAGGATTACGAACGGCATGGCGGCCATCATAATCAAGGTCAGCAGCACACTGAGGCGCGACATGATCGCGAGGATGAAACCCAGCACCAGGATGTCGCCAAGAATGGTGACCAAACCTGAGGCGAAGAGATCGTTGAGCACATCGACGTCAGTTGTCACGCGCGTCACCAGGCGCCCGACGGGGTTCCGGTCGTAGAATGCCAGATCGAGCTTTTGCAGATGAGCCATCAACTGCTTGCGAAGATCGAACATGGCAAGCTGGCCGGTGTACTGCATCAGGTACGTCTGTACAAATTCGGTGACGAGGATTCCGCCCAGTACGCCCAGATACACCAGTCCGATCGCCGACAGCCCGGACCAAGGCTCCGCGGGAAGCCACCGGTCGAGAAACGTCGGCGCGCCGTTTGGCCGTATGTACTTATCGATGGCGATCTTCGTGAGCAGCGGACCCATCGTCTGGAACACGCTCTGGGCCAGCAGAAACAGCAGCGACAACCCTACCAGCGCACGATACGGACGCATGTACCCGAGCAGCCGCCGCATCAACCGGCCGTCGTACGCTTTACCGAGGACCTCTTCTTCCATTACACTTAGTCTAACGTCCGCCCGCCGCGTGGCCTAAACGCGTCCACCAGCCCGGCAGCCGTCCCCAATACCCTGCTATCATAACCAGTAGCT
>JAICWZ010000233.1 GCA_025966355.1 Thermomicrobiaceae bacterium | reverse complement strand
GAGATCGAAGTTGTCGTCCGTTTGCTTGCCCCATGGAAGCGAAAGCACGGTGTCGATATACGTGCGCACGACGGTGCTTTCGGCCGAGATGGTCGGCATGCGCTCCAGGCGCGCGATCTCCTTGATCAGCTTCTCTTCGACGTACTCGGGCAGGCAGCGTTCGAGGATGCGCTGACGCAACGCTTCGATCTCACTGCCGCCCTCGCCGGAGAGCTCATCGTGAATCACCTTCAACTGCTCGCGCAGGTAGTACTCACGCTGGTTCTTGTCGATCTGCTCGCGCACGCGCTCCTTGATGCGCGCTTCCAGCGCGGCGATATCGAGATCGGTGGTGAGATGCACAGTCAGCAATTCGAGACGATTGAGCGGATCGAGGTTCTCCAGGAAGTTCTGGCGCTGATCCGCCTCGCGGATCAACTGGGTCGTCAGCAGGTCGGCGAGATGCGCCGGATCGCTGGTCGCCAGCACCATTTCCATGACTTCGCTGCTGAAAACGTTCTTGACCTCCTGGAAGCGCCGCGCCAGATCTTGAATATGATGCACCAGCGCCTGCACTTCAGGCGTAAGCGCCACGCGCTCCAGCGACTGCTCGGCTCGCACCGTGTAGAAGGGGCGGGGCGGATCGAACTGCACGATCTTGACCCGGCTCAGTCCTTCGAGTGAGACCTGAATGTTCCCGCCCGGCTGGTGCTCGATCGACGAAACCTCGGCCAGCGTCGCGACCTCGTAGAGATCTTCGGGCTGCGGGTCGTCGTTGTTCGCATCGCGGTGCGCCACCACCACGATCTTGCGATCGCGGCTCATCGCCTCTTCGATCGACTGAATCGATCGAGTACGGCCGACAAGAAGGGTTACGACATTTCTCGGAAAGATGACCACATTCTTGAGAGGCAGCAGAGGATACCGAACCGAGTACATGTCGTAACGGCTCATCATATGACGTCCTTTTCAGTGGTTCACGGTCGGCTGGATCAATGTTCCGCCCTGGTGACGGTCACACACTATCGTCGGTCCCCAGACGTGTATCCGGCGCAAACGCCCAACTCAAGACAGAGCGCTCGGCCCTCGCACCGAGCGGCCGTTCGCCGGTTATGCAAACCTATGTCAGTTACAACGAGATCGTCCCCCAACGAGTTAGTCTTCCCCTAGTGTACTTGACTTCCCGGCACAATGGGAAGACCCTATTCGACGAATTCTCCGCCATTAATGTCGGGTTTCAATGCGAACGTTCGCGCTAAATATCGCCTCGTCCGCCACATTTCCCGCGAACGTACGTACGCTCCGCTCGTACAGCCCAGATGTCGTGGGCGCGCCAGGTTAACAATTGTTCATCATCGACTCCGCCAACTCGGCACGCGCGTCGTTGAGCAGCGTTGGCGAAGTCAGCAGATCGATGGCCGTCATCGCCAGCCCGGTCGCACCGGCGGTGATGGCGGCATGCCCGTCAGGAGTCAGCGTTGCCTGTGCGACCTCTTTCGAATGCCAGCCCGCTTCGGGCCCGCATATGCGCAGGTACGCCTCGACGGCCGGCACACGGTGGCTGACGTTACCAAAATCGGTCGACCCGGCGCCATCGGCGGGCGGTGTCTCGCGCAATTCCAGACCGAGGGCACGCAAGTTCTTGCCGAAGGCCGTGCCGATGGCGTGATTCGGGATCATGTTGAGATACGGCTTGATGTACTCCCGCCATTCGAGGCGAGCGCCGGTCGCCAACGCGCCCGCTTCGGCGCAATGCACGACCTTCTGTACGAGATCCTCCGCCTCCTCGGGCGTGTTGGCCCGCAGGCGGAAGCGTGCGGCCGTATAGGGCGGGATGACGTTCGGTGCGCCACCACCGTGCGTGATGACGCCATGCACGCGGATGCTCGGTCTCAGCTGCTGGCGCAGCATCCCAACGTTGTTGAAGAGCTGAATGACGGCGTCGAGCGCGTTGATCCCCTCGTGCGGCGCGGCGGCGGCGTGCGCGGGCCGGCCAAAGAATTCGAACTCGATGCCGCGCGCCACCAGCGAGCTGCCGGTGCCGATCCGGTTCTCGTTCATCGGGTGAATCATGATCGCGGCGTCGACCTCGTCGAAATAGCCCTCTTCGATCAGGTAGATCTTGCCGCCGGCGTTCGGCACCGCCGATTCCTCGGCCGGGCAGCCAAGCACGACCACCGAGCCGGGCAGATCGGCGGCGATCGCATGCAGCGCGATACCCGCCCCGGCGGCCGCGTTGGCGATGATGTTGTGCCCGCAGCCGTGCCCAACCTCCGGCAGCGCGTCATATTCCGCGATGATCGCGATCGTCGGGCGCGTCATCTCCGGCGTCATCTGGGCGCGAAAGGCGGTCGGCAGGCCCGCGATCCCACGTTCCAATCGGCCGCCGTGCTTTTCCAGCAGCGCCGTGATCCGCTCGGACGACTTGAACTCTTGCAAGCCGAGCTCCGGATTGGCATACATCCAGTCGCTCAATTCGATCAGCTCGGGCGCCACCGCTCGCACCGCATCGAGCGCTTTGCGCTTCAGCTCTGCCGCATTCGTCATCTGATCTCCTTGACTCCGACCTGTCAAAGTGTTGGCCGTGCTCGATTGTCACCGATTTGGCGCAGCCCGTCGAGAGTGACCCTCCAGGAGGCGTCGATTCTGGTTTGCTTGAGGGCAACCGTATTGGAAGGTTCGAAAGGTCGATCAGATGTATGTCGTGACGAATACGATCCGCGTGCCGGCCGCGCACGCGTCACACGTCGAAGCGGGATTCAGCGGTTCAGCCGAACGGATGCGTCAGGTGCCCGGCTGCACCGGCTTCCTCTTTCTCAAGGAAGATTCGGACACCGATCCCTGCGTCTACACGGCGCTCACCCAGTGGGAAGACGAAGCCGCGTTTACGACCTGGCTCGCCAGCGATCAGTTTCGTCAATCCCACAGCGGCGCCAACGACCGCGCCTCGGGCGGCGAGGTGCGCCGCTACACGGTGATCGCGGCGAGCGCGTAGGGCGCGGCTCCGGGACCGAGGTCCCGGCCTCCATAGACGACGTCCCCTACGGAGGACTGAGAAAGATTCGACTCAATCCCGAAGGGACTTCGCGTACGGAGCACGGGACCTCGGTCCCGTTGCGCGGTGGAGCCGCATTCACCCTTCGTCTCGCTCTTTCGGCCCATGGAATCCCTTGCCGGGCGCGTGGGAGTGGCCGTAGCTGCCGTGGTTATGCCAGACCGGTCGATTGTCGAGCGGGTCCGCCTTGAAGAGGAATCTCGGCGGTGTGATCACGCGTTGGGCCGGGGCGCCACAGAACGGGCACGGTGCCGGGCCGCCCGCCTGGGCCATCGGCAATTCGACATCGAAATGTTGGTCACACGGTTGACAGGCAAATTCGTAGCGTGGCACTGGATCTCCGATTCTCTGCTTCTCTGCTCTTTGCTGGTCAATTGAGCCGCAATGTCTGTATTATGCCTTCGATCCGGACACGGAATGGGAGGATGCTCGTGATCGAGATTCAAAGCGATGCTCTGGTTGCCGCGCTGGCTGAGCTGGTCGGCATTTCGTCCATCAACCCCGATCTCGTCCCCGGCGCCGGCGGCGAAGCCGAGATCGCCGCGGCAATCGCGGCGCGCCTGCGGCGAACGCCCGGAATCAGCGTCGACGTGCAGGAGGTCGTGCCAGGGCGCCCGAACGTCATCGCCAGCGTCGGTGATGGTCCCGGTCGCACACTGATGCTTAACGGCCATACCGACACCGTCACCGTCGAAGGGATGGCCGAGCCGTATTCGGCGCGCGTCGACGGCAACCGGCTTTACGGTCGCGGCGCATCCGATATGAAGGGTGCGCTGGCCGGCATGATCGTGCTGCTCGAAGCGGTGGCGCGGGCCGGAGATTTCCCCGGCAAGCTCGTCGCGACCTTCGTCGTCGATGAGGAGTACGCCAGCATCGGCACGCAGGCGATCTGCGCTCAGATCGAACGCTGGCGGCCGGATGCCGCGCTGGTGCTCGAACAGACGGACCTCGAAATCTGCATCGCCCACAAGGGCTTCGTCTGGGCGACGATTGATACCCATGGCTTCGCAGCACACGGCAGCCGCTGGCAAGAGGGCGTCGATGCCATCACCCACATGGGCCGGGTACTTGCCGGGATCGATGAACTGAGCCAGGTGCTGGTAACGCACCCGGGACATCCGCTGCTCGGGCCGCCCTCGCTCCATGCCTCGCTCATCAGCGGCGGGCAAGAACT
>JAICWZ010000001.1 GCA_025966355.1 Thermomicrobiaceae bacterium | reverse complement strand
GTTATAGAGCTTTCCGGCTATCAAAGCGGTGAGCATGACGCCGATCGCCGACGGGAAGGTGGTCAAGCCCGATTCGAGTGGAGACATCCCCATTTCGGACTGGAGCATCAGCGGCAGCAGGAAGAGCAATCCGCCGAAGGCGGCGCCGCTGAAGAACATGACCAGGTTGCCCGCCGTGAAGAGTCGGTAGCGGAAGAGCCGGATGTCGATCATCGGCCGAGGTGCACGCAACTCCGCGCCGACGAAGAGTGCCAGCAGGGCAAGTCCGGCCAGGCCGAATCCGCCGACCACGAGATTGCCGAAACCACGATCGCCGGCCTGCGAGAGCGCGTAGACGAGCGATGCCAGTCCGGCGGCGCCGAATACGAAACCGGGGATGTCGAGCCGCCCGGCTTCCGGTTCGCGGTGTTCCCGCAAGTAGAGCGCGGAGAAGGCGAGCGCGATCAAGCCGATCGGGATGTTGATCAGGAAGATCGAATGCCAGCTGTGGTATTCGACCAGATAGCCGCCGAGGACCGGACCACTGGCCGGAGCCACGATCGCCGGAATGGTGATGATCGCCGAGACGCGTGCGCGTTCGTTGACCGGGAACGCGCGGAAGAGCATGGCGGTGCCGACCGGCGTCAACATGCCGCCGCCGATTCCCTGCAGCACGCGGAACGCGATCAGGCTGTCGATGCTCCAGGCGAACGAGCAGAGCAACGATGCCGAGGTAAACGTGATAAGGGCGAACATGAACGTTCGCTTGGTGCCGAATCGATCGCCGACCCAGCCGCTGATCGGAATGAAAACTGCCAGACTGAGCAGATAACCGGTAACAATCCATTCGATGCCGGTCGTGCTGGCGTCAAACGACGTCGCGAGCACCGGCAGCGCCACGTTTGTGATCGTCATGTCGAGCAATTCCATGAAGAGTCCGAAGACGAAAACGATGGCGACAATCCACTTGTATTCAAGTCTTGCCATAGGTGAAGTCCCTCCCATGCCTGTTAGCGGCGTTCTCAAAGTGTGCTTCTGGCTCTGGGAGTCACAAACTGATCAAAGATGCTGGGCGATCGGACCGGTGGGTCAGGTCCAACCCTGTTCGGTTTCGGCCCAATTTCGGGAATAGTTCAGGTGTGGCCGGTGTGGCTGGACGAGGTTAGAGCCAGCCTTTTTGCTCGGCGATGCGGGTCGCTTCGAGGCGATTTTGGGCGCCGAGCTTGTGGATCGCGGTCGAGAGGTAGTTGCGCACCGTGCCCTCGGAGAGATAGAGCCGCTCGGCGATTTCGGCGATCGTCGAAGTGGTGCGGGCGAGCGAGAGGACTTCCTGCTCGCGGTCGGTGAGCGGGCTGGGACCTTCGCTCAGGGCGTCGGCGGCCAGCCCGGGATCGACAACTCGTTCTCCGGCATTGGCGCGCCGGATGGCGACGGCGAGATCACGCGATGGCGCATCCTTGAGCAGGAAACCGGCGGCGCCATTCTCCATCGCCCGGCGCAAATAGCCGGGCCGCCCAAAGGTTGTCAGAATGAGGCTGCGAGTGTCGGGGAGTTTCGCGCGCAACTCAGTGAGCACGTCGAGTCCGCTCTGGCCGGGCATCTCGATGTCGAGTAAGACGACGTCGGGCTGTGCCGTGAGTGCGGTCGCGATAACCTCATCGCCGCGCGACACTTCGGCGACGACTTCGATATCGCCTTCAAGCGCGAGTAGCGCCGCCAGCGCGCCACGAACCATCGCCTGATCTTCGGCGAGCAACACGCGAATCACGGTTGCTCTCCGAGCGCGAATGGCTGACCGCTGGCGCTTCTGCGGCGCTCAGGCGCTGGAACCGGCGCACCGACACTGGGACGTGGTATTTCGACAACTAGCCGAAAGCCGCCGTCGGCGGGCCGCCCGGCCGTGACCGAGCCACCGAGCGCGGCGATCCGTTCGGTCAGCCCGGCAATGCCGGTACCGGCCCGTCCGCTTCGCTGCGCCTCAGCCTCGCTGATCCCGTTGTCGCTGATCGTCAGGCCGGCTGAGCCACCGGATTCGCGCAGGGCGATGCGGCAGCTTGATGCGCCGCTGTGCCGGATGACGTTCGTCACACCTTCACGTACGGCCCAGCCGAGCGCCGCTTCGATTGACGCATCCGTCGTCGTGAAGCTGTTGTCGATCCGGCACTCGATGCCGGCCGCTTCCAGCGCCGCCTGTGCGCCCGATAGCTCGGCGTTGAGATCGGGCTGGCGATAACCGGTGACCGCCTCGCGCACCTCACGGAGCGCCTCGCGCGTCACCTGCTCGATATCGTGGATCTCTGCCTGTGCGCGTTCCGGATTGACCTCAACCAGTCGACCGGCAAGTTCACTCTTGAGTGCGATGAGCGAGAGGCTATGGCCGAGCAGGTCGTGCAGATCGCGCGCAAAGCGCAGCCGCTCTTCCGCGACCGCCAGCCGCGCCTTTTCCTCGCGCGCGATACGCAGTTCGACATTGGTGCCGATGAGACGGCGCAGGAAGAGCATCGTCACGCCGATGAGCGCCACTTCGAAGGAAAGTGGTCCGACATCGGAGAATGATGAGCCGGTCAGTGTGCCGAGGATAATTGTGAGCGCCGCGAATGAAATCGATGCCGGGACGACGGTTGTCTGGTTGAGCGAGCAGCCAGCCGCCGTCACAACGTAGATCATCAATCCGAGCCAGGAAGCGCTGATGCCGAAGGTGAAGCCGATGACGAGGAGCGCTAACGCGATGACGGGTGGCCACGCCTGCAACATCGTCGCTTGCCGATAAAAGCGTTGGAAATAGGCGAAGATGTACACACTGGCAAAGATCGCCAGCCCGATGGCGCCCGCGATTCGTTGGGGTGTCGCCAGCGTGCCCTGGATGAGATCACCAATTGGGTAGGCAAAGTAGAAGAGCCAAAAGAGCCCGGCGATACGGGCGGCTCGACGCTGGTTGGAATGCTGCTCATCGATCGATAAACCGAGACGCCAATCGCCGCGCGGCGCCGGGCCGGGATCGAAGAACCTCCGAATTTCATTCGCGAGCCGGTTGTACTGAGCCACGGTGCTCCCAGATCACTCGGCGAATACGCACGTTCCATTATGCGTCATCGCGCCCAGATGGATGCTAGGACGGGCAGGCGAACGGCGGTAGTGGAAGTCGTGCGTGATTTCGGATGACATTTGTCACGGGGGCAGGTGTTCGACTATCCGATGCGCCAGAAGCGCTCGGCGGGCTGACCGTGACCGATCGTTTGTGCGTAGCGACGAATCGCTTCGGCTGGGTCGCCCTGGTGTCGAAAGATGACGTCGAGTTGCGAGCCATAACAGAGGACCGCATCGATGCGGCGTTTGAGTTGAGTGAGCGTCAGTGGTTCGAGGCGTTCGGTCCCCGTTGTCACGGCGCGTGCGTGCGTATCGATCGACTCGCGCCAGGCGGGATCGCCGGCGTACGGGAAGTCTTCATACGCCCAGACGTCATGGCCTGCTGCGGCCAGCCGTTTGCCCACCGCGAAGACGTGCTGATGGTCGACATGGTTGCCGATGGCGAGCGGGACGTAGAAGGAAGCCGGATCTGCGCCGAGACCGGCGAGCGCGGCGAGAATCGCTTTAGAGATGTCAGCAGCTAAGCTCGATTCGGCGGGGTCGATGGTGCCGAAGAGTTGCGGATCGGACGTGTAGCGGTCCTCGCGGTAGATGGCGTCGGCGAAGTCGAGCCAGAGCGTGTTGGCGCCGAGCGCTTCGGCAGCGCAGCGCTCTTCGGCGCGGCGCGTAGCGATCACGTCGTGCGGACCGACGCCCCAGAGCGCGTGCATGTCGTTCGCGAACGTAGTGAGCGGTCCGGCCGGCAGCCCGCCGAAGATGGTGACGATGAGCGGTGCGGCGCCCGATTCGGCGAGTTGGGCGACCGTGCCGCCGCAGGAGAGCGCGACGTCGTCGTAGTGCGGCGCGAGGAAGACGTGGCAGGTGCGCTCAGCCACCGGTGTAGCGCACCCGTTCGTCGCCGACGCGGCGCGTCACATGGCGATCATCGAGATATTCGAGGACAGCCTGGGCGTACTTGCGACTGCTGCCGAAGTGATCGCGAAACTGTGCGAGGGTGATGCGCTGCTCGCGCGAGATGATCTCAAGTACATCGCGTTGAATCTCATTGAACGTCTCGCGCGCGAAAACGATGTGTTCGTCGACGCGCACAACTTCGCCCGTTTCTGCGAGTGCGATCGCCAGCTCCGCTTCGATGCCGAACTCTGAGGGCGGTGGCGGTGTATGCGGATTGGCTCGAAGAGCCGCCAGATAACGATCGATCCGTCGGCGCTGGTCTGCCGTGAAGCGAATTTCGTGCTCCGGCAGGCGCAGAATATCGCCTTCGACGGTGAGATCGCCGTTGGCCGAAGCCCGCGCCAGAATCTCCTCGAACATGCGCGCCGCGATGCCGTTCCGGCTACGGACCTCTTCCTTCGCCATGCCGCGTCGCAGTGGATTGCGCTCGTGGAACGTCGCCAGCGTTTGATGCAACTGCCGGATGAGTGCATCAAAGGCGTCGCTGCGCATGAGGATACTTGTCGGGGCGAGTGGACCGTTGCCACCGGCACGGCGGAGAAGCAGGACGTCGCCGTTCGCGATCAGTTCATCGACCGCGGCGCGAAGCTCGGTATCAGCGAGCGCGACCTCGCGGCTGAGCGCACGCAGCTCGACCGGCTGGCCGCCGATCGCCTGGGCCACGACTTCGGCCGGGGTTCCTGCGGCGAGCACTTCGAGCGAATCGATGACGTCGGAGCGAAAGCGGCGATGGCGCCTCGGATGCGGATCGATGACGACTCCGCCACCGATCGTCAGGCTGGGAGACGGCTGGCGGATGATGAAGCGATCGCCCTTAACGACGGCAATCGGCTCAGGAAAGCGAAACTGCACCCAGCTGTCGTCACCCGGCTCGATCCGCTGGTCGTTCAACAGCGTCACGCGTGCGAGCGTCTCGGACGAGCCAGTGAAAAAGCCAACCTCGTCGTTCTGCTCGAGGGCGAGCGGCGCATCGGCGATCAGTCGTAGTTGAGCGTCGATCAGTCTGGTCGGCGTGAGCCAGTTGGGCGTCGTCAACACATCGCCTCGTGTTAAATCCTCGACCGCCAGTCCCGAAAGATTCATTGCCGTGCGCGTGCCGGGTAGCGCCCGTTCGACCTTGGCGCGATGGCTTTGCAATCCGCGCACCCGGCCGCGTCGCCCGCTCGGCTGAATCTCGATCTCCTGGCCGATATCGAGTGGCCCGTCGAGCAGCGTGCCGGTCACGACCGTGCCAAAGCCGGAGATCGTGAAAACGCGGTCGATCGGCAGCCGGGGTCGTCCGCTTTCGCTATGCGGTGGAACCAGCTCCAGCATCTCATCGATGGCAATGCGTAGGTCATCCAATCCGGCGCCGCTGAGCGCGGAGACCGGCACGATCGGCGCGCCGGCCAGCGTCGACCCGATCAGCTTCTCGCGAATCTCTTCGGCCACCAGATCGCGCCAATCGTCGTCGACCATATCGATCTTGGTGAGCGCGACGATGCCCCGTTCGATTTGCAGCAGGTCGAGAATGGCGAGATGTTCGTCGGTCTGCGGCATCGGCCCCTCGTCGGCGGCGATGACGAGCACTGCCGCGTCGATGCCGCCGACACCGGCCAGCATGTTCTTGATGAAGCGCTCGTGACCGGGCACATCGACGATGCTCACCTGACGGCCGCTCGGCAGCGCCAGCCAGGCGAAGCCGAGGTCGATCGTCATCTCGCGCTCTTTTTCCTCGCGCAGGCGATCGGGGTCGATGCCGGTCAGCGCCTTGACCAGCGTCGACTTGCCGTGATCGACATGCCCGGCAGTGCCGATCACAAACGTTTGCGGTCGTTCATCCATCATGGCGCCCATTATACCGGTGAGGAGCGGACGAATTCCTCGCGCGGAGACGCTGAGACGCAGAGTTCTTAATTATAGAAATCTCTGCGACTCCGCGTCTCTGCGCGAGATACTCGTCTCTCCCTAGCCGGCCGCCTGGACGTGGGCGTCCCAGTTGGCGTGCTCCTGCTTGGCGCTGGCCATCAGGTCGGGGTCGGTCATCAGGTCGAAGGCGGTGAGGGCCATCGCCTTGGAAACCTTGATGAGTTGGTCGTAGCCAAACTCACTACCGGAGGCATCGACCACCTCTTGCGAGTGTCCGGGGATCGGCACATGGCTGATGGCGAAGCTGCCGGTGATTGAGGGAATCTTATAGCTGATGTTGCCGAAGTCGGTTGAGTGCATGCCGCGGCCGTGTCGCGGATTGAGTTCCAGCCCGACTTCCTTCATGTTCTCGGTGTAGCGCGTACCGGCCGTGTAGTTTGGCCGCATGTCGTAGCAGACGTTGTCCTCGGTGATCTTGACGGTGCAGCCGGTCATGAGCGCCGCGCCCTCGGCGACATTGCGCACCTTTTCCATCACCTCGTTCAGGTATTCGATCGAGTCGCAGCGGACATAGAAGCGCGCCTTCGTGTACTTCGGCACGACGTTCGGCTGCTCGCCGCCGTTCGTGATGATGCCGTGCAGCCGGGTTTCCATATGCACGTGCTGGCGGAGCGCGTCGACGCCGGTGAAGAACTTGATCATGGCGTTGAGCGCGTTGATGCCGTTGTACGGATCGCCACCCGAGTGGGCCGGTTTGCCAAAATATTCGAGGTCGAAGTGCGCGACCGCCAGGCAGGTGCCGTCCGGCCATTGGGTCGCGGCGCCGGTCGAATCACCGGCGTGATGAATCATGAGCGCCGCGTCGACATCGTCGAAAACGCCGGCCGCTTCCAGCTTGATCTTGCCGCCGCCACCCTCTTCGGCCGGTGTTCCGATCACCTCGAAGATGCCGTTGATCTCCGGCATGACCGCTTTCATACCGATTGCCGCCGCCAGACCCGAGGCGCCGATCAGGTTGTGGCCGCAGCCGTGGCCGATGCCGCCGAGCGCATCGTACTCGGCCAGCACGGCGACGATCGGTCCATCCGCCCGGCCGTGCATCGAGGCGCGGAAGGCGGTCTCCAAATTGCCGGCCGGCTTTTCGACCTCGTAGCCCTGCTCGCGAATGTTGGTGGCGAGCAGTTGCGACGCCATGAACTCCTGATAGCCAAGTTCCGGGTTCTGCCGGATCGTCTCGGCCACTTCGATAATCTTCTCGCGATTCTGTTCGATCGCATCGATGATGCGCTGCCGCAGTTCTTCACGGTCCGCCATCTCACGCCTCCCTTACCGGATCACCCTGACGTTTGGGAGACAGTAGCACCGAGCGGCGGGGATTGCCAGAGGTGACGGGCCGCTCGTGATCTCCGAACGTGCATGCTGGGCGACGGAAGAGGACGGGCGCCGCCTCAAGGGGCGCGCCGGGTTTGATCAATCAAACCCCTATACCGTAGGGGCGTCATTGATGACGCCCGGCCGATGTGCGTATGCACGAGGCGGGGCATTCGCGAACGCAGAGCCCAGTTCCTCTCGAATCGCCTTCGCCAGAATCGCACTTCCGCGTTCGGCCTGATCGAGCGTGAGACCGCCGTAGCCGAGAAGGAGGCCGTTGCGCGGGAGCGTGCCGAGGTAATGTTCAGTAATCGATTCCACCACCACACCGGCCCGATGGGCGCGTTCAATCACGCGTTGGGCATCCAGCGTCGGGTGCAGTTCGAGGAAGACGTGGATGCCGGCCTCCAGACCGCGCAACGTGGCGAACTCGCTGACCGGGCGGAACGCATCGGCCACGATGCGGCGCTTTTCGGCGTAGTGCCGTCGAGCACGGCGGATATGGCGTTCCAGACCACCTGATTCGATGAAGGTGGCGAGCGCGCGCTGCACCGGCCAGGGCGTGTGGTAATCGCTCAGGCGCTTGAGACGGACAATCCGCTCACGCAACGGCGGTGGTGCCACGACGTAGCCGAGGCGCAACGCGGGCGAGAGCACCTTCGAAAACGTGCCGATATAGACGACACGACCGGCCTGATCGAGTCCGGCAAGCGCCGGGAGCGGTGGCGAATCGTAGCGATACTCGCTGTCGTAATCGTCCTCCACGATGAGCGCGTCGCAGCGTTCGGCCCATGAGAGCAGCGCCAGCCGTCGCCGGATCGAGAGGCGCGCGCCAAGCGGGTATTGATGGGACGGCGTCGTGTAGACAAGCAGCGGCGCGTCGTTCCCTTCGGGCAACTCATCCACCTTCAACCCATCCTCATCGACTGGCACCGGCACGATTTCGGCGCCACGCGCCGTGAAGACGCGGCGGGCCGATGGATACCCCGGTTCCTCGATCGCAACCGGATCGCCCGCTCGCAGCGTAGCGCGTGCGACGAGATCGACGGCCTGCAATGCACCGGAGGTGACGACGACGTCGGCCGCATCACAGGCAACGCCGCGCGAGCGCCCGAGATAGTCGGCGATCGCCTGGCGCAGCCGCCCGTCGCCGCCCGGCGCGCCGTAATAGGAGGGGGGCAGCTGGTTCGCGACATCATTCCAGGCGCGGCGCCAGGTTTCCGCCGAAATGAGCGCGGTGTTCGGGCGGCCGATGCGGAAGACGATCAGGTTCGGATCGTCTTCCAATACGTCCAGATCGGGTGGTGCCGGCGTGCGCAGCCAGCGTGGTACGCCGGACGGTTCGGGTCGTGTCCGCTTCGGCAACGGCGGCAGATCGCGCGTTACGAAAGTGCCGGACCCGCGTTGCCCCTCAATGTAGCCCTCGGCATACAGCTCGTCGTACGCCGCGACGACGACATTGCGCGAAACCGTCAGCGACTCCGCCAGAGCGCGGGTCGATGTCAGCCGGGTGCCCGCCGCGAGGCGCCCGTCAAGAATTGCGCCGCGCAGCTGCTCGCAGAGCTGCATCTGCAACGTCGTGCTGGACGTACGATCGAGTGACAGCGGCAGATCCATCGGCTCTCCTGAGTGGACGTGTGGATCGGAGATGAAGTGGCTCTGTCTATGAATCCACTTATGCGGCATTATACCGGTGGAGTGGCGGACTGACGACGATCTCGCCGGTGAATCCAGTTTTCCTGGTTAGGAATTCGCGCTGCGAACGCAGGCCGGCGAGCCGTTGCGATTTCGAAATTGCTCGCTCACGGACGTAACAAAATCGACCCTCAGGTGTCATATACATGGAAGACGGCTCAACCGGGAAGGGTCATGATGCCAGAAGAACTACTCGAACATGGAGCCAGTGAGGGCACGTCCAAGCGAAGCACGAATCGCGGCCTGTCCGAATTCAAGCTCGATCTCGGCAATGTCGGCCGGATCCCGACCAGCTACCATCTCCAGGATCGGTTGCTGACCGCGCGCGATCCGCTGATTCTGCCGGGCGCCTTCCTCAAGTGGTACGAACTGCGGCAGGCGGACCAATCGATCCCCGAGTGCCTGATCAACGAGGCGCAAGCGCTCGTCACTGAGGAGATTGCCAGCGGTCGGATCGCCGTCGATTTCGGCGTCGGCTTTGTGGTGCTGCAATACGCGACGCCGCTCACCACGCTCATCGTCGGCAGTTGGCACGAGAACCAGGAGTTCCGAGAGACGCACTACACCCGCGATCTCGCGGCCGGCACGCCGTTCGAGCAAACCGACGCGAGCGACAACGCTCCCGTCGCCGTCTGGGACCTTGCCCCGCTCTGGCAGGAACGCCAATCCTGGACGCGCTACCTCTTCGCCAATCGTCAAAACGACGCCCCACCCAGCTACCTCAGCGAGTTCCTGAGCAGCGCGGTCTAACTCCGGCCGCGCTTATTCCTCGTCTAAGCCCAACTGCTTCTCCAGTGCCTCCGGCGTCGTGACCGGGAGCTGGCAGGTGTAGTGTTGGCAGACGTAGGCGGCGGGTTGGCCGTTGACCGGCGTGCGGTCGGTCAGGAGCGGGATGATCGACTCGTCGGCGCCGTCCGGCTTGGCGAGGGCGACGACCTTCCACGGGAGGTAGTGACCGCGCGCGACTCCGAGCAGCGCCTGCGTCGCGTCGTCATTCAGGTCACCGGCGAAGGCGATTTCGTGCACATCGCCGGTCGCGAAATCGTAGGCGGTGAGCAATCGTCCGAAGCCGGTCGGCCGCTGAGCTGCCCGCTTGCCGTAGGTTTCGAGGATGATGCGGGCGCGGCTCTGAAAGTCGATGCGGGTTGTGAGGAGCGCGAGCCGCATCAGCGCTTCGGCGGCCACCGAGTTGCCGCTCGGTGTGGCGGAATCAAAGACTTCTTTCGGACGGGCAATCAGCGTTTCGCTCGAGACGGCGGTGTCGTAGAAGCCGCCGCGCTCGGTGTCCCAGAACTCGGCGAGCATCTGGTCGGCGAGTTGGACTGCCCAGGCGATCCAGCCGGCGTCAAATGTGGCTTCGTAGAGCGAGATCAGTGCGTCAATCAGGTTTGCATAATCTTCCAAATATCCATCGATCTGGGCGCGCCCATCCTTATAAGAGCGAAGGAGCCGTGCGCCCTCGGCGAGATTAGCCTGAATGAAGCGGGCGTTCCTGGTCGCCGCGTCAACGAGATCGGGACGGTCCAGAGCGACCCCGCCATCGGCCAGCGCACGGAGCATCAGCGCGTTCCAGCCGGTCAGGATCTTTTCATCGCGTCCGGGCCAGACGCGCAATGACCGCGCGTCGTACAACTTTTGACGAATCGCGTTGATCTGCTGGCGAAGATCGGTGACGCCCAATTCGAGCGCGATCTGTTCGGGCTCGCGCGGCGCCGTTAAGATATTGGCGCCGTCGAAGTTGCCATGCGCCACGACGTTGAAATAGCGCTGCGCGATCGTGCATTCGTCGGGCGTGAGAATCGCCGCAAGTTCGTCCGGCGTCCAGACGTAGAACTTTCCCTCTTCTCCTTCGCTGTCGGCATCCTGCGATGAATAGAAGCCGCCTTCGGGTGAGGTCATTTCGCGCAGAATGTAGTCGAACGTCCGGTTGGCGACGCGCTGGTAGAGGTCGTCGCCGGTCACTTGCCAGGCGAGGGCGTAGAGGCGCGAGAGCAGCGCGTTGTCGTAGAGCATCTTCTCGAAGTGTGGCACGAGCCAGATGTCGTCAACGGCATAGCGGTGAAAGCCGCCGCCGATCTGATCGAAAATGCCGCCACGCCCCATGCGTTCCAGCGTGGTCGTGAGCATCTCTCGAGCGCGCCAGGAACCGGTGCGATGGATGCGCCGCAGCAGAAATTCGAGCGTCATGCCCGGTGGAAATTTCGGGGCGCCGCCGAAGCCGCCATGGGCTGGATCGAACTCCTGGTAGAGCGCCTGTTCGGCCGTCGCCAGATCCTCGACGTCGAGCGCGGAGAAGGGGATATCGGCCTGAAAATGCTGATCGAGCTGGCCGCGAATCTGATCGGCCGATTGCTCGACATCGTCGCGCCGCGTCTGAAAGGCGGTGCTCACCGCCTGGAGCACGCGCGGGAAACCGGGCATCATCTGCCCCGGCCCCATCTGCCGGTCTTCGGGCGGGAAGTAGGTGCCGCCAAAGAACGGTTTGCCTTCGGGCGTCAGGAACATCGTCATCGGCCAGCCGCCCTGGCCGCTCAGCATCTGCACCGCGATCATATAAATGCTATCGAGATCGGGCCGTTCCTCGCGATCGACCTTGATGTTAATGTAGCGTTCGTTCATCAACGCGGCGATCTCGGGATTCTCGAACGATTCATGCGCCATGACGTGGCACCAGTGGCAGGCGGCGTAGCCGATGCTGAGCAAAATCGGCTTGTCCTGCGAGCGCGCTGCCGCGAGCGCCTCCTCTCCCCACGGATACCAATCGACCGGGTTTTCGGCGTGTTGCCTCAGATAGGGGCTCGTTTCGTGGATCAGCCGGTTCGGCATCATCATCTCCAGGCATTTGTGTGTCGTAGCAGGTTCAATGTGGCGGCGGCGTTCGGCAGTCCGGGCGACGGCGTTCGCGAGCGATATTCTCAGAATAACAGACCTGCATGATCGCTGCCTCGATTGCGCGCTGCGCGCGTACGCACGTAGACTCAGCACGAGGAGATGCGGGTACGACGCTGGTGGAGGGGCAGGAATGCAGGCGTTACAGTTTTCGGATAATATTCCGCGCTATGCGCTGACCAAGGTGCTCGGGCGCGGGAGCAGTCGCGCCTACTGGAGCGAGCTCGCCCTGCTTAAGCTGATTGAGATTCCGGAGCCGGCGCTGCCGAATGACGAGTGGGTGCGGGTTCGCACGCGCTTCGGCGGGATCTGTGGCTCAGATATCAGCCTGGTTCAACTGCACGCCAGCACCTCGACCACGCCCTACACGTCGTTCCCCTTTATCGTCGGTCATGAGAACACCGGGCGTATCGCACAGCTGGGCGGGTCTGTTGCGGGATTCGCGCTCGGCCAGCGGGTCGTCGTCGATCCACTGCTGTCGTGCCGCGTTCGTGGCTTCGCCGAGCCGTGCGAGATGTGCGCACGCGGCGACTACAATCTCTGCCGTCGCTTTCGCGATGGCGACATCGCGGCCGGGATGTTGACCGGCTTTTGTCATGACACCGGGGGCAGCTGGAGTCCGTCGTTCGTGGCGCACCAGTCGCAGTTGATCGCCGTGCCGGACAACGTCTCGGACGAAAACGCGGTGCTGGTCGAGCCGTTCGCGGTGGCGCTGCATGCCGTCTTGCGCAATCGCCCGAATGACGGCGACACGGCGCTCATTATCGGATCCGGAGTCGTCGGCTTGTGCACCGTGGCCGCTTTGAGGGCGATCGGCTCGAAGGCGCGCATCATCATCACGGCGCGGCACCCGTTTCAGCAGGAGATGGCGCAGCGGCTTGGCGCCGACATCGTCATCGCCCCGGCGCGCGGCGCCGCCTTTTACCGGCAAATCGCCGAGCTGACCGGCGCCAGCGTCCTTAAGCCGATCATCGGCAAAGAGATCGTCAATGGCGGCGCCGAGATCGTCTACGAGTGCGTTGGTTCAAGCAGGACGGTGGATGACGCGCTGCGCTTGACCGCGCCGAGCGGCACCATGGTGCTCGTCGGACTGGCCGGCGCGCCAAGCAGTGTCGATTGGACGCCGATCTGGTTGTCGGAAGTCGCGATTCGCGGCAGCTTCTGCTACGCCGATGAACAGTTCGACGGTCAGACGGTCAGCACCATGCGCCTGGCGATGAAGCTCATGGACGAGGGCCGTGTTGATCTTTCGCCGCTGCTGACCCATACCTTCGCGCTTCGTGAGTTTCGCGAGGCGCTGGCGATGGTGACCAGCAAAGGGACGAGCGGCGTGATTAAAGCGGCGTTCGCCTTTGATCCGGAACGCTGAACGCCGCCGGTTTCCGCTCGAAAATCGTTGCGCCGTCGTTCTGGAAGACGAGGGAGTAGTTCGGGTCGCTGGCGAACGAGGCAGCCAGCCCGCCGCAACAGGCGTCCCGTGGGTAAACGCCGCCGAGCGACGTGTCGCGAGTCGCGATATAGACGTAGTCAAACGATTTGTCGTACTCCTGGCCCCACTGTTCGACGCAGCTGGCAGCCATCGTCGTGCATTCCTGCAATGCGCGGTACGCCTCGATCTGCTTCGCATACGCGTTATCGGGCAGCCATTCATAGCCTTGCACCGTCGAGACGGAAACGCGATCGCTGAGGGCCGGCAACCATTCGCCGGAGCGATCGAGCGGCCAGAGATCGCCGGAGATGACAATGAAACGGCTATCGGGTGCGGTCGATACGTTCACCCATTGCATCGCTTGTCGCTCGCTCGGTGCCAGCCCGGCATCACCCTGCGCGGTCGTCACGACCGATGAAATTGTGCCGTACAAGATGAGGATACCGACGAGGAGCGGGCTGACCCAGGCCATGATCCGACCGCTCACGCGGAACTGTGCGGGTCTGGCGACGCGCTGGCGGAGCAGCGGAACGATCAGGTCGACGACGCAGATGGCGACGAGCATTGACATCGGCACCATCGCTTCGGTTTCGAATTTTCGTGGGTCGATCAGCAGCCCGGCGGCAATCCAGAGCGGCAGGAAATAGCGGCGCTGCAGAAGCGCGTAGAAGAGGCCGAGAAAGGCGAGCGCGCTGAATAGCGGGAAGAACGGCTCCTGCCCCCAGTTCGGATTGAGGAGGAGCACGAAAATCGACAGCAGCGAATGATTGCCGGTCTGGCCCGCATTCAGAAATGGCTCGGCGCCGTGGCGCGCGAGAACGGTTCCCCACCACGGACTCGTCAGCGCGAGCACACCGACCGCGACGAGAATCGAATCTCGTAATCCGCTCCGGCTGCGACCGTAGACGAGGAAGAGCAGCGCCGCGCTAAACGCGACGAACATCGCCATTTCGAGATGACTCAGGCAGGCGAGCGCCGCGAATACGCTGGTCAAAATGAGACTGGTTCGCGAGCGTTCGGTATAGAGGCGGTATGCCTGCCAGATGGCGAGGATGGCAAAGAAGAAGCCGATCGAACGCGTCAGCCCGCCGCCCATGATCTCCCAGCTGTGGCTGCGTGGTACGAGGGCGAAGGCGAGCGAGGCGATGACCACCGAATCGCGCTTGCGCAAGATGTCCCGTGCCAGCAGCATAAACGCGCCGAGCGTCAGCATGCTGAAGAGAGCCGGGATGACACGCAGGACATTGAACAGGCTGGCATTGGTGGCCGACGCAACCAGCCCGGCGATGTAGAAACCGAGCGGCGGATAGGCGTAGGCGATTGGCAAGCCGTTGTAGTGCAAGGAGTCGGGCAGCCGGAAGTTGGCGTGGCGCAGGTCGATGATCGCCTGCATGAACATGCCGCCGTCGTTCAGCGGGAAGCTGCTTGTCAGGAGCGGCCAAACGCGCACAAGCGCGCCGAAGAAGAGCACGAACCCGAGCGCGACCAGATAGGTCGAACGCGATTCGATGAGCGCGCCACTCTTCGCGTCGTGCGCGACACGGGAACCGGCCGGTTGTTTGACGCCGATCTCGTTCTGGTGTGCTGAACCTGTCGCTTCCAACCGACCTCCGGGCCATCCCGCCGAGAACCATGACTGCTCTCAGCGATCCTAACCCGGTGAACGGCGTGAAGTACTGCCCCGATAGTCCCAATCGGGCGGCCCGTCAGAAAAGTGAATCCGGCGCGGTTGATACGCGCCGGTAGCACAGTCGAGGATTGGGGAATCCGCCGGTGTCTAGGACATCGGCACGTGGGGAATGATCTTCCCTTCGATGCGCTCGAAGATCTCATCCATGCTGGTGCCGGTGATGGTCACGCCATGGTTCTTCAATCCGATGATGGCGCGGCTCGGGTCCGGTGCCTGGCGCACCAGCTCGGCGACGGCGCGCGCCAGTTGGATGGTGCCGCACGGGTAATTGATCTCGGTCGAGGCGATGCCATCCATCCAGGCGTGGACGTGGAAGATGGCACCGACTTCTGGATGATCGTGGTAAATCATCCAGTGTTCGATCGCATCCACGGAAACACGACGTGGTTCGACGGTTGGCGGGACGCTCAAGATCATCGCCGGTTCCTGTGGATCGAAGCCAGAGACGAGCAGGATATCCTGCCCAATCACATCGAGCTTCCCTTTGTTGACGCCGCTAGCGCTCATCCAGTAGCGAGTTTCGTCTTTACGGGCGCTCAAGTTGCCGTAGCTCAAGCCGCCGATGCCGTACAGGAGCATCACATGACGCAACTCACGCGGCGTCAGGATCTCCTGAATCGGGAATGGCGCCGGCAGCAGATTCATGGCGTCGAGTTTCTGTCCGGCGCGCTTGATCTGCTCCGTGATCTCATCGCCGTTCCAGAGCTCTTCTTCGAGGTCGGGCTTGTAGATGTTGTTGATAACGAGTTGCGACGAAGCCAGCGGCTCGACTCGCTCGAAGATCTCATTGAAAAACTCGTCGTCGTGCCCCTCCTGATAGCGCACCGGGTAATGGCCCTGTTCGAGCGTGATGAAATGCGCTTCGACACCGGTCTTGGCATGAACGAGCAAGATCACCAGATTGCCGATCGTGTGGACGAGATAGGGATAGCCGACGCGCAGATAATCCTGCGGTTCGTCCTCGAGTTCGACGATCGTCGTCGAAAAGGTCGCTTGCGCCTTGCGCCGGTAGGGCTGGGGGTTCTTGGCATCGGCCAGGTTGAGTACAAGGCGGATATCCGGCTCCGGTTGATCGCGGAAAACGTGCCCGTCCGCGAGCAGCCGCTGCTTAAGTCCGTTGACGAACCATTGCATCGTCGGAGTGCGCAACTCACCGACCGTGGTGAACGTTTCGGATACCGTCGGCTCCGTGCTCACGCGAATCTCCGCGGATTGATTCATGCCGCTGACCCCTGACTTCCTACGTGTCGTATTGCCGAGAAGCATGCCAGACAACGATGGCGCTTTGCCGCCGTGCCAGGCTGACCAGTTCCGTTGATCCCACGCGGATGTGCTGCATTGATAACAGACAACCGGGCGCAGGTCAAACGCTTAGTGCATTCTATTCCGCCGGAGCAGGCGTTCGCACCTTCAGCGCACCCGGGCGCATACAAACGCCGATATCGGTAAACCCGGGCTGCTCCCCATCGACCTCGAACGGCATCGACTCCGGCGCTGAGATCTCGATCCGGCTTCCTTGATAATTGTGCACCGCCGAATGCTCCAGGTGCTTCCCCCGGTACACCTTCGGGAGGAGCGAGCCGAGCAAAGTATACTTCGGTACATCATCCAGGATCAGCACATCAATCAGGCCGTCGGTGAGCGACGCGTTCGGCGCGATGCGCATGCCGCCCGCGAAGAAGCGACCGTTTGCCAGCACCACCATGCCGACCGGCCCATCGTGTACCGTCACGTCGTCCACCAGCACGCGTGCCGGCTTGCCGCTAAAGACGACGATCGTTCGTGTGGCGGCGACCAGGTAGCCGAGAAAGCCACCGAGCCGCTTCGATGAGCGATTCATCCAGGCGGCGGTTTCGGCGCCGAGGCCGACATCGGCGACGTTGACGAAAAAGCGCCGCTCCGGCTCGTGCCCACGCTGATAGGAGATCGAACCGAGATCAAGGGCGCTGATGACGCCGTTCGTCAGCACATCGAGCGCGTGCTCGGGCGACGTGATACCAAGGCTGCGAGCGAAATCCTTGCCGGTCCCACAGGGGATGAGCGAGAGGACGATATCGGCCGTCGCGACCTCATCGTCGTCCACCACGCCATTGATCACCTCGTTGAGCGTGCCATCGCCACCAACGACGACGATCTCGCGAGCTCCCTCGCGTACCAGCCGCTGAGCAATCTCTGTCGCATCACCGACGCCGGCCGTCTCGTGCTGATGCAGGCGAACGCCGCTGGCGCGCAGCTTCTCGGCAAGCGACGGCCAGACTTTGCGCGTGCGCCCCCCGCCCGACGCCGGATTGACGATCGCATGCCATTCCTGGTCTTTCCGCTCGTGCATGGATTGCGTTCGGCTCTTCGTTACTGCGTCCACGGTTCGCGCTCAACCTCAAATTCCTGAGCAGGGCGTTGGTCCGCACTCGAACAATCCCGGTGGCGCCCGCACTTCGCTGTTCGGACAGTCGATGACGGATGGGTGAGTATAGTCCACACATCAACCGGTTGAAAAGAGCCAAACGCTCACCCGCGGGCCCGCATGAGCGGATGGAGAAGCGCGGCTGTATGGTATAATCCCGCGACTTCAGAGTCCGGCATGAGCGTGTGCAGAGGTACTCGGACGGGCATGCCGAAAGGACGCGGTTGGTACAAAACCTGAAGGATGAGGGGCTCCGTCCAGCATGATCCGACCGTTGAGCGCGCTATTCGGGCTCTTCAGCCGCGATTTGGGGATCGACCTCGGCACGGCGAATACACTGGTCTACGTTCGGGGCAAGGGGATCGTCATCTCCGAGCCGTCCGTCGTCGCCGTCGACACCAAAACGAAGCGCGCGCTGGCCGTTGGCGTCGAAGCCAAGGCGATGGTCGGTAAGACGCCGGAAACGATCGTCGCCGTTCGACCGCTCAAAGACGGGGTCATCGCCGACTTCGACACCGTCGAAATGATGCTCCATTACTTCATTCGCAAGGTACATGTGCAGCGCTTCATGGCGCCGCATCCGCGTGTCGTCATCGGCATCCCGAGCGGGGTGACCGAAGTCGAGAAGCGCGCCGCCAAAGATGCCGCGCTGAGCGCCGGTGCGCGCGAGGCGTATACCGTCGAAGAACCGATGGCGGCTGCCATTGGTGCCGGACTCCCGATCAATGAAGCCGTCGGCAGCATGATCGTCGATATCGGCGGCGGCACGACCGAAGTGGCGGTCATCTCGCTTGGCGGTATCGTCGTCAACCTCTCGATTCGGGTGGCCGGCGATGAAATCGATGATTCGATCATCCAGTACGCCCGGCGCGACCATAATCTCGTCATCGGCGAACGGACCGCTGAGAACGCCAAGATCGCGGCCGGATCCGCCTATCCGCTCGAAGAGGAACGGACCGTCGTGTTGCGCGGGCGCGATCTCCTGACCGGCCTGCCGAAGTTTGTCGAAGTGAGCAGCGTCGAGATTCGCGATGCGATCTCCGGCCCGGTCAACACGATTGTCGACCTGGTCAAGACGTGCATCGAGAGCACACCGCCGGAGTTGATCGCCGATATTATGGAACGTGGCATCACCCTGGCGGGTGGTGGAGCGTTATTACTTGGGTTGGACCGTCGCTTGCAGTCGGAACTGCGTATGCCGGTCTATCGGGCGGACGATCCGCTCACCTGCGTCGCACGCGGCACCGGTCGCGTGGCCGAGGCGCTGCATCTCTATCAACGCGCGCTTGCCGGCGGACAGGAGCTTCGCCGTCCGGCGAGATAGGCGGGGACTCCTCGTGTTCGATCTCCATCGCGGAAATGCCCAGTGATCTCCCTCACCTTTCGACAGACGGTCATCCTGGTCGTTGTCTTTCTCATCACCTGCGCCGGCCTCATCGCGCTCGATCAGCAGCATCGGCTCGATAGCGCACGCACGCCGGCCGAGGCGCTGGTCCAGCCCTTCCAGGCGGCGCTGAGCCGGGTCGGTGATCGCATTCATGGCCTCGGCTCTGGATCATCGGCCAGCGAGCAGCAACTCCAGGCGATGACCGCCGAGCGCAACGAACTGCTCGCCGAAAACGCGCGCCTGAAAGACCTGCAACAGCAGGTGGCCGAATTGCAGAAACAGCTCGGGTTTAAGCAGTCGCGACCGGAGCTCAAGGTCGTGTCCGCAGCCGTCGTTGGGCACGATCCGAACGGAACGACACGGACGCTGGTGATCGATCAGGGTTCGAACGACGGCATCAAGGTTGGCATGGCCGTTATTAGTCCCGATTTCTTTACCGGTCAGGTGACCGAAGTCAGTGCCGACCGATCGAAGGTGACGCTCGCGATCGATACGTCGTCAAAGATCGGCGCCATGTTGCAGGGAAGCAACACGCCCGGCGTCGTGTTTGGGGAGTGGCAGGCAGGCGGGCAGATGCAGCTGCGCTATCTCGATCCGTCCACCGCCGTGAAAGAAGGCGATGTCGTCGTTACTTCAGGGCAGACCGCGCGCGTGCCGAAGGGTCTGGTTATCGGGAAGGTAACCGCGATCCATCGCAATGTGCAGGCAGCTGAATTGACCGTCGATGTAATGCCGCTCATTAACTTCAACACGATGCAATCGGTCATGGTCATTCTGAACGACGGAACGCAGCCATGAGCGCTTCCTCGCGCCTGGACGTTCGGCTGGCGGCCGGCGTCGCGGCCGGGAAACTGAGCGGCCGGGCCATCCGCCTGCTCGGTCGGGGTGGCGGCACCGCCGCGCCGGGTCTGATCGCCAACCTGATCGAGCCGAATATCCTCAATAAGCTGACCGGCAAAGTGCGCGACGGCCGGATCGTGGTGGCGGGGACGAATGGCAAGACGACGACCTCGCGCATGCTGGCCGACATTCTGGAGCGCGCCGACCTGCGCGTGATTCACAACCGCTCCGGCTCGAATCTGGTGCGCGGCATTAGCGCCGCCTTTGCCGCACAGAGCTCCTGGTCGGGTCAGCCGCGCGGTGACATCGCCGTGATCGAATCAGACGAAGCGGCCTTCCCGGACGTCGTGCGGCGCGTCAATCCGCGCATCATCCTGCTGCTCAATCTCTTCCGCGATCAGCTTGACCGATACGGCGAGCTCGACACGATCGCGACCCGCTGGCGCGAGTCGTTCGAGACGTTGCGGCCCGATCAGCTGCTGTTGGTCAACGGCGACGATCCGGCGCTGGCCGCGATCACCGAAGATCTCGCGGCACAACGGCGCCTGTTCGGCATTCAGGAGTCACGCTATCTCCTGGACGAGTTACCGCACGCGGTCGATTCGGCGCTCTGCCGCCGCTGCGGAGCGCCATTGCGCTATTCACAGCTGTTTCTCTCACACTTGGGTGAATACGTGTGCGACTCGTGCGGCTTTCGCCGGCCGCCGCTCGATTTCGCGGCCTCGGACATCGACCTGCACGGACTCGATTCGGTATCGCTGCGGCTGGCACACGATGAATCGATATTGGATCTCTCGCTGGCGATCCCGGGGCTCTACAACGCCTACAACGCCATCGCCGCCGCCGGCGCGGCGCTCGCTCTTGGTGTCGGCCCCGCGTTGATCGCGGAAACGCTCGGGGCGTTTCGCTCGGCCTTCGGGCGGATTGAGCGTGTCTCCTATCGAGGCCGGCAATTGGTCATTGTGCTGGTCAAGAACCCGGTCGGTTTCGATGAAGTGCTGCGGATGCTGGCGGTCGGTGGCCTGAGCGATCCGGCGCTCATCGTCATCAACGATCTCGATGCGGACGGTCGGGATGTTTCCTGGCTCTGGGACGTCAACGTCGAACAGCTGGCGAACGGTTCGTCACCGATCTACACAAGCGGGATTCGCGGAGCCGACATGGCGGTGCGACTCAAGTATGCCGGGATCGCCACGGAACGGATCCACCCGCTGAAAGCGCTGGCGAACTCGTTCGAACAGTTTGTCGATACGATACCCGAGGGCGGCAGCGGCTACATTTTGCCGACCTACACCGCCATGCTCGAACTGCGCCGGATGCTGGCGCACCGTGGCGTGGTCGCGGATTTCTGGGAACAGTAACGCGTGTCAATCGTTCCGGCATCGGAGGATCGACCATGAAGCTTTCGATCTGCTGGCTCTACGGCTCATCAATGAATATCTACGGCGATCGCGGCAATGTGCTGTCGCTGGCACAGCGCTGTCGCTGGCGCGGCATCGAGGCGGAGATCGTGCAGCTCGGTCTCGGCGATCCACTCGATCAAGGCGCCCACGACATCTATTTCTGGGGCGGTGGTCAGGATCGCGAGCAGATCAACGTCTCGGCGGATGTGCAGGGCGCCAAAGGGGACGCGCTCAAAGCGGAGATCGAAGATGGCGCGCCGCTGCTCTCGGTCTGCGGCGGCTATCAACTGCTCGGGCACTACTATCGCCCGGCCGACGGCGCTGATCTGCCTGGTATCGGATTGTTCGATGCCACGACGACGGCCGGCAACGAACGCTTCATCGGCAACATCGTGGTTGAGTCGCGCGAATTCGGGGAGTTGGTCGGCTTCGAGAACCATAGCGGTCTGACGCATCTCGGCTCGAACGCCGAACCGCTGGGCAAGGTGCGCGTTGGGCGCGGCAACAATGGCGTCGATGGCACCGAAGGCTGCCGCTATCGCAATGCGATCGGCTGCTATATGCACGGCGCGCTGCTGCCGAAAAATCCGAAGCTCTCCGATTTCCTGATTCGCGCCGCGCTGCGACGGCGCTACAGCCTCGACGTATTACCGGCACTTGACGATTCACTCGAAACGACGGCGCACGCCAGCGCGGTCGGCCGGGCGTTGGCACGACGCTAAGGGGAAGGGGGAGCACGATGCGAATCGCCATGATCTCGGATGCGCATGGAAACCTACATGGTCTGGATGCCGTGCTGGCCGATCTCGATCAAAACGGGCCGTACGACGAGGTGATCTACGGCGGCGATTTCGCCT
>JAICWZ010000262.1 GCA_025966355.1 Thermomicrobiaceae bacterium | reverse complement strand
GGCATTGAGATCGCAGCAACCATGCTGGCTCGTGTCGGATCGTTCGTTCGATGACGTGCTTGCCAAGCATTTTCAACTCGGCACCTGGCCACCTTCGATGCTCCGCGCGATTCGCCGACTGAGCCCGCCAATCGAGATGACTATCTGGCTCAGGATTGAGCCGGAGATCGCTCTGGCCCGCGACCGCGATTTTCCGCTCTCTTACTATGAGCGGGCGGACGCCGCCTACAATCAGCTCAGCCAATGGATGCACGTCAGCGTGATCTCGACCACCGATATTGAGCCTGAAGTGGCCGCATGCCACGTCCGACGGATGCTCAGCCTTGACGACCGGGAACCGATTGCCGGCAACCCGCGGGATCGTGTCGTGTCTCAGAAGCGGACGTGACGAGATCGATTCGTCCATGCGCGGACGGAGGTTACGATGTCGCGTCGAATCCTTATGTCAGGCAGCTTACCGCTGGCTGCGCCATGGAATGGCGCGGATAAGAACCTCGCGAAACTGTTGATCGAGCTGGACACCGCCAACCAGTTCATCATTCACACCAGCGCCGACGAGAAATGGGACGACACACGCGGCAACTGGTTTGACCGCTCACGCCATACGGCGGCGATGCCGACCGCTCGGCAAAAACTTCGCTCATTCGGATTTCTGTTGCGCCACGTCCGGTCGGCCGATCTCCTTCACCTCGTGGCAAGCCTCGAACGGCCTTCCCCCTTGACCGGTCTGTTCATTCGGTGTGCCGCCCAGATCGGTCGTGTTCCTGTCGTACACACCATCCCGTCTGTCGGTGATGGCATGATTGAGCGACGTAACTTTCCGGGTGATATTTCCGTGGTCTTTTCCGAGCACACGCGTGATCGATTGGAAAGGCAGGGAATCAAGAATGTCGTTCGCGTCTATCCACCGATCAGCGAACATCGTCTGGTTCCCTCCGCCGAGCCGCACGTCGTTCGCAGCCGGATGGGCCTGGGAGAACGTCCGGTGCTCTGTGCGACGCACTATGGACCGGCGAGCGGAATCGCCGAGATCATTCAGGCGTTCGCCGCCTTGCCTGCCGAACTCGACGACGTCGTGTTGGTCCTGGCGAACCGTACGCGCCCAGGGCAAGATCGATTGGTCGAGGAACGACGGATGATGTACGTCGCGCGCGAGGTCGGAGTCGAACACCGTCTTCGCGTTCTCGAACACGTTGCCGACATACCGGAGCTCATCCGCGCCTGTATCGTGACCGTATTGGTTCCCGGCACGCTGGCAAGCAAGATGGATCTTCCGCTGATCGTGCTCGAGTCGTTAGCGCTCGGCCGTCCCGCGATCGTGGCCGATCATCCACCTCTTTGCGAAGCGCTCCTGGGGCACGCGGGATGCGCTGTCTCGTACCGAAATATCACGCAACTCGCGGAAGCGATCGCCGGGATTGTGTCTGACCCTGAACGTGCGATGTCGCTCGGACTTCAGGGCCAACGTGCGATTCGCGAATTCTGCGACCCGCTGCGTGTTATCGACACCTATCAAGGAATATACCGGCGGGCGACGATAATCCGTGGATCGGTCGAGTAGTGGATGGAATATCACGCCGATGTTGGCGAGCGGATCGTGTGACTGCTAACGGGTGTCCCGGAGGTCTCCCGTCTTGACGACCGAGGTTAGCCCGTTTGGGCAGCGGACGACGACGAGACTGCGTCCAATTCGGCGACGGCCACGGGCAAGGCTGCGACCGATTGGTCAGCCGAAAACCGCGCGTCGAACGCGTGCGGACGCTGTCTGGTCTGTGATTTCGATGCCATGGTTCGCCATGGTCGTTCTCGCGCTGCTGGCATTCGACCTCAGAGCATTCCGCCTCGGTCAGTCGTGGGACATCTTTGTCGATGAGATCACCTATTTGCGTCTTTCGGAGAACGTTGGCCACCACCTGTCGGTGACGTTATACGGTGTTCATTTCTACCTTCACCCGCCTGCCTTCTTCTTTCTTCAGGGGCTCTATATTCGACTCATGAGCCCATCAGGGTCGGTGATCGAGCAGGTCCAGAGCGTCCGCTACGTGAACGCGATCGTCGCGAGTCTCTCCGCCGCATTGCTCTTCTATATCGGGTATCGCATTGACGGTCGGATGAGCGGTCTGATCGCCGCGCTCATGTACTCGTTAGATCCGTTCGTGATTCGCGTAAGCAGCCGAAACCTTCTCGATCCGTCGGCGGTGATGTGGGTGCTCGTCGGGTATGCGATCCTGCTCTCGAGCGATGAACTCAAAAGCGACACGATCCCGTGGTGGCGCGGCGCCGCGGCCGGAGTCGCCTTCGGACTCGGTTTACTGACCAAAGATATGATCTTTTTCCTGACGCTGGTGCCCCTTGCCGTCTGTTTCATTCGAAACTGGTCGATCTCGCGACCGCTCGCTTTTCTCGTCTCCGTCGTGACCGCGGCAACGTATCTTCCATACCTCATCACGGTCGTGGTTATCGGAGATTGGAGCCTCTTCGTTGACCAGAAGTCGCGCGGAGCGCTTCGTCTTGCTGGCGCGATTCAGGAAACCGGCTTCAACAAACCTGGCAACCAAACGTTGCTCGACGCCATCACAGCCCAGCTTGTCACCTTTGCCACAACGTACGCCATCCTTGGGCTCGGACTGCTGGCGGTGGGCTTGCTCTTGCTCGTTGGCGGGCATCGGGAGAAGCTTGTCGCGGTCTGGACCGGCAGCGCATACACGCTGCTCGCCTACAGCGTCGTGTTTGGAACGCTCGAAGAGCAGTTCTTCTACTATCTCGTCGTGCCGTCCATCGCTTCGATCGCCGTCGCCAGCACCATGCTGTATCGCGAAACGTTCATCCCGCAGCGTTATCGACGACTCTGCCTCAGTTTTGGCTCGTTCCTTGTCGTGCTGTTCGTCGCCTGGAGCGGCGCGATCTGGCTGCGCGTTCACACCACCCAGGACAATGGATACCAGCATGTTATGTCGTATCTGAATGAAAACGTTCCGCGGGGTACCCATATCTCGGTTACGACCGATACCGCCCAATTCATCATGACGGGCTACGTGAGCGGAGTCTGGGTGACGCCGGAGCAACTGCAGGATCATCATGTCGAGTATGTCGTAGTCAGTACGAGCGCGATCGACAAGGGGTATTCGTTTGTCGGCCAGGATATGCTGACATGGCTCGAAGGACACGCCCAGCTGACATACTCGTTCGATGGCCCTACGTTCGGCTCATTGCGCGTCTACCGCTTGTCGCCAGGAGCCGCGTCTGCAGGCAGTACTTTCCAGACCTATCGGTGATGCACCCGAATTGCGCGTACGGCGGCGATACGGTCGTGACCCCGAGCAACGTCACATGCGTTCATTTCGGCGCTATGGATGACGAAAAATCGGTCGCGGCGATCACCTGCTGATAATCCGTGAGACTGGCGTATTTCCCGGAGAAGAGCTGATCTTCGCGGAACCACATCATGCCGATCAATCCGTACAGGGTTGCCTGCGCGGCGGATCGATCCATGGCCGCGCGATTTCCCCATCCGGTGTTCTCGCCAAACAGTCGGAGTTTTAGCGGATGCGATGCCGCGAGTGACGCGAGGTATTTGACCGGACTCCATTGCCGCGGATCGGTACTCTGATCTCCCGGCGCGGCCAGCGTGGCGGCGTCCGCATCGAGCCAGGTTGTCGTGACAATCACCCTTGGATCGGAGATCGCCGCGATCTGGCGGGCGTAGTCGTAGCCTCGTTGAATCTCACCGTTCCGCTCCGCCGAGGTTGAGCCGTTCAGATTCGCCACAACCGCCTGGTCGAGCTGCTCGGGCCGGATACCCCAGCTCGGGTACAACATCATGATGTCTCCGGCGTAGTATTTTCTCAATGTCGCTGTCTGCCAGCTTTGATAGCCAACCAGTGCGACGAGGTACCAGTCCAGAAATCGCTGGGCTTCGTGGCCTGGAGAGGGCTGCCCTGGTCGCCAATTTGGT